>JAFMQT010000355.1 GCA_017354515.1 Nocardia sp.
CACGCGGGCCGGGCGTATCGGTGAGGTGTTCGGCGACGACGGCAAGACGATCGAGTACAAGAGTCAGAAGGGCCGGGCGGTCGTCTATATGGCCGCCGATGATGCCCTGTTCGATGCCTCCGATCCGTATACCTCGCCGATTGTCGAGCACTACAACGAGGCCTATAAGGCCGACGCGGAAAAGTCCACTCCCCAGTCGCGGGACCGGCTGGCGGTGCGCGAGCAGTGGTTGGGGGATCTGGCCCACCACCTGCAGCAGGCCGCCCATCCCAACTCCGGTTCGCACGCCGCTCACGCCGATCCGCAGCCCGGCGGCTCCGAGACGGCCGCTCCGGGCCGAACCATCTCACCGGCCGCGCCGTTGGCTCCCGCCCTGACCGGAAAGCTCACTGCCGCACCGGCATCCGGCAGTGCTGCGGCCTCGGTGCTGGAGGCGAGCCGGTCGGCTCCGGTCTCGACCGTGGCCGCCACCGTCGCGGCTGCGCACGCCGCACCCGGAGGGCGACCGGTGCCGGTCCACTGGATTGCCTCGGTCGGCGACGGACAGCTGCAGCTCGTACATGGAAACATGGTGCACGACAACGGCTCTCTCACGCTGCGCGTATGCACCTCCACCGCCCCGGCCGATCTCGTACCGGAAGCCAGTGCGGCGGCGATACCCGCAGATCAGTTACATGCTCAACTGACTCGGCAGTGGGCCGGTTTCGGTGGACACGAGGTTCGGGTGCAGACCGCGACCGGGAAACACGAGACGGTCGCGCGATGGGATATTCCGCTGTCGGACACCATCGCCACAGCGGTAGCACAGCTCGACAATGTCGATGCGACTACAGATTCCGCCTCGGACGCGATCAACGCTTTGGATGCGACCGCAGCGATTTCCGATGAACTCACCGAGTTGCTGGACGCCGCGTTGACGGCGGGGCGGGGCCTGTTCGCCAAGGACAACGCACGCGGCAAAACAATCGACGAGCTGAAGTCGAATATGGGTAACCTGCCGACATCGGTGCTGAAACATGAAGCAGCCGTGGCACTTGCGGCAGTCGGTAACCAGTCGCGGGTATGTCGCCGCCGCCTTGGTGAGCAGGCTGCGACACAGGTTGGGGAGATCACTGCCGTACTCACCGCGGACAGTTTCATCGACCCGACCGCCGCCCCCGCCAAGGTGGCATTGAAGTCATCTGACACACAATCTATTTCGAAATATCTCGAGATGGTGGAAGCCCACCTTCCGAAAGATGATCCTCGCTACAGCAGATGGCTGGCGACGACGAAGAAACGGCTGAAGAATCCGGGCGCCCTGAGCCGAACCGACAAGCGGCAGATCGCCATCGGAATCTCGGATCTGGTCAACGAATTGGCCGACAACGCCCGCAACTCTACCGTGGTCACGCTGGAGGACGGTGAACCTGTCTGGCACCTGCCCCCGCAGCGCACCACCGAAAGCGATGGCGCCCACGGGAGAATGCGGTTGGCGCGGGAACTCGCCGACAAGCTGCGGAAACAGCCGGTGCGGCCCGAACCCGCCGACCCCGGTATCGGACCTATCTCCGATATCGACGATATCGCCGCACAGGTGTGGAAAGCGGCATCGGACACGGGTGCCCCGGGCCCGAACGAGATCACCGGCCGCTGGATTGTGAAAGATGATCAGGCACAACCGGATCTGCGCGAATGGGAAGTCCGAGCAGAGACCGACGGACAGGGTGTACTGCGGGTGAGCGTGACGGCTCACGCTGCCTCCGAGGATGCGACGACCGGCGCGAGTGACGGTGTCACCGCCATCGACATCCACGAGGTATTCGGCCGGTTGACTCGGGCCTGGGTCGGGCACGGCGGACATCGCGTGGAAGTGACCGGCGTCGATGGGGAACTCATGTCCTGGGATATCGCGGCCACGCCGGACCGCGACCGAGCGGTGGAAAAACTGCGGCAGGTCGAATCAGCGGTCCGGGCTGCTACCGTATTGCCCTCGCCCGGTCAGGCCTGGCGCACGGACGCGAACATCGAGTCCATTTATCGGGTTGCCGGTCCGGTTGTCGAGGCGTTGGGCTCCGCGAGGGAACTGTTCGCGCCACAGAGCGCCATCGCCGACCGCTTCACCGAACTGATCGAGGCCGTGCGGGCCACGAATCTGACCGCGGCACAGGCGAAGGAGATCACTGCCTACCTGGCCATCGTCGGCGACCGGGTAGTGACTCTGCGCCATCTGCTGGGCGTGGAAGCCGAGAACGCCACCGGTCGAATCGCGCAATTGGCCGGCACTCCGACATCGGGACGCGTGGATGTCACCGGCGCCACACGCGAGGAGATGCTGAGCCGGGCGGATCACGCCAGAAAGCTGTTGGCGGACAACGATCCTCGCCGTAAGGAACTCGACCAGGTGTGCGCCACGCTGCTGCGGCTGGATGCCGATCAGGAATCCGGCGGCCTCGAGGTGCCCGGTGTGGCCGCCACCCTCAACCGAATCCTGAACGACTTGCTGAAGGAGTTGCGAGCGCGCCCCAGCACAGTATTCCGATCCGAGGGCGACACCGTCATATGGACGGCGGCGGCCGATACCGCCGACTCCGCCGCCGACGACAACATCACCGCCCTGCTGGCCGCCCACGAAGCGGTGGGGTTGGATGTGGCCTGGCACGGGACCCGGGAGGAGATCATCGATTCCTTGCTGGACGCGCTGAACCCTGAGAATCCCGCTGGCGGATCGAGTTTCGACTACGACGGGGTGAAATTTCGCCGGGGGGTGGCAGTGACGGAACGAAACACCGACGGCGGGCAGGAGAAGGTTGTTCGGTACCAGGAGGTTGTGTCATTGGCTGATCTGCTGGCCGACCCGGAGGAGAAGCTCGCGGTTCTGCGCGAGCAGTATGGGCTCGATGATTCCAGCAGCGCGGCATTGGCGGCGGCCATCCAGCGATTCCACACCCTGGATGGGCAGCGCCGGATTTCCGACCATGCCGGCGCTCTCCGACATTATGCGCAGGTCTCGGGCGTCTCCGATACCAGCCGCGTCCGGCAGGTTCATGACCAGCTGATCGAGGACATCGATAATGGCCGGGCAGCAAAGCTTTTCGACACGCTGAAACGTAGTATCAAGGCCGACCAGGTGCGAGGTTGGCAGCTGCGTGACGAGCTGGACCGGTTCGCCGATTCCGCAACGGACCCGAAGCGCGCCCGGGAGCAATATCGGCTGCTCGCCGACCTCATGCAGACCGACCGCGGCCGCAGTTTGCTCGATGACCTCGCCTCCGCCGTCCGCGTCCAACCCGACAGGGCGCGGGCACTGGTGGTCGAACTCGCGTTCGCGGCCGGTGTCGCATGCGGGCGTCAGCAGCAGGGTGCCGATCAGGAAACCCTTGTGCGACTGTCACAGTGGTGCCAAGTGTATTCCCTACTCAGTGTCAACCAGTCGGCGTATCTCAGTACCGGAAAACGTCTTGTCGACAGCCCGCATGAGGCGATCGGGCGGGAGGGCACCGAACTATCGGTGGCGTCCTACTTGGCGGGCGCGCACAAGGAATTCATCGGCACCGATCAGGCCACGGCATTCAAACGCATCGCCGAACGACTCGGCTGTGGCCCCAACGCATCCCTCGAGGATCGGATCGGGGCCTCCGGCCGCAAGGTGATCGTCAATATCGAATACCCCTGGAACACTCGGCAACCCGTCTCCGATACGCCTGAGACCGGTTCGCACCAATACCGCCCCTCCGGTGACGCCTTCACCATCGTCAACCAGAACGGGGCCATGGTGGCCATCGCCCTCGTCGACGGTCACATCGTCGAATTCACCGAGGACGAACTCGCCTACGGCATCAAATTCTCGATGACCTCGTTCGACGAGAAGGGAACAGCGGCGAAGCCTTTCCTGTCCGGACCACTGGACGAGGCATTCGATGAGCGGGCCGAGGACGAGGCAGCTCAGGACAGCTACGCCGAGTCACTCCGTCAGCTGGCACACGAACTTCACCTCACACCGGACGAGCAGGCGGCCCTCATAGACCCGGACCGTTACGAAGGCGAATTGGCCCGGTATCGACGCCAATTCGGTGCCCACTTCACCGCTGACGAGCAATCGTTGCTGGTCGATCCGAACCGTTATGAGAGCCAATTGGACGAGTACCGGCGTCAATTCGGCCGGGAGTTGCCCAAGATATCGTTGGATCCATCCGCGGACATTTTCGGAGCCCCGCGCACGATGGACGTGGCGCAGCTGATACGGCTGGAAGCGCGTGTCCAGGCTTACCAGAACATCATCGCCCGAATCCGGGCCGCCGACGGAACTATTCGCTCCTACTTCTCGTCATCCGAGGATCCTGCTGCTGCTTTAGGGCCAGGCACCTCCACCAGGAGACGCGGCAAGCTCAGGCGAAGCGATATGGGACTCCCAGGTTCGGCGCGCCGCCGAAGCGAGCCGGTCCTGCCCTGGACTCCTGCCGGCTCCGGCCAATCCGGTTATGCGGGCAGTGGTGCGGAACCCATTGTGGGGCTGTCCAGTCCGGCAGGTGATGGTTCCGCGGCGCGGACGCAGCCGGCGCCGCCGATGCGCCCGTCGTCGGGGAGAACGCAGCCGTCGAATGGCCGGAACGTTCGTAATGGAGGTGGTTCCTTGCTCCCGACCTGGTACAGGTTCATTCACGGTGGACGGCCGGGCAACTGGGACGGTCTTCCGGGCGTCGATCGCCTGCGCGGCGAGAGCGCGGTACAGCAGGGGCCCATGAGATTTCCTGGATCAGCGTATTCCGTCGATTGGCGGCCACTGGAATGTGCGCAGCAGGTAGTGCATGTGGCGGAGATGCTCGGTTTGGTGGGGGCGGTCGACCGTGGTGCCGGCGGGAATCGTCCGGTCGACTTGCAGGCGGCGATTGTCGCGCAGTTGGCCGAGGAGCCGTTCGTAGCTGGTGCCAGGGATCCACTCGCCCATGTGATCGCCGAAGTCGAGAATCCGACCAGTGGTGTGGATACCGCCGTTGTTCTGGTCGACGACGGTACGAATATGCACGCCTATCTGGTGACCGACGACGGTGCCGGTACCGCGGTGATCTTCGATACCAATGTGCAGGAACCGGCGAAAGCCGGTGCGAGTGGGCAGGTTTCGCATTCGGCGGCCTCTGCGGACGGGGCTTTGCGCCAGCACATTCCCAGGGTGCGGACGAAGGAGGACTGGCAGCAGTCGTTCGCTGGTGTCGAGTTCACGGCTCATGTAGCTCGCTTGCGGACCGCCGCGACAGGGAATTTGGTTCCGGCACAGCAATGGGTCGACAGTTCTGCTCCACGCGCGAACGGCCTGA
>JAFMQT010000083.1 GCA_017354515.1 Nocardia sp.
AGGAATCCTTGGCGACCATGAACCGCGCGTCACCGGCGATGAGGGTCAGCACGATCGAGAGCGTGAAGCTCGCCAAGATGACGGCGGCGAAGGGGTCGAGCCGGCGCTTGCGCACGATCTCGGTGATCAGGAAGACCCCCGACACCACCGTGCCCGCGCCGAGAGCGACCAGATCGCTCGCGCCGGCCGCGTGCAGCCCGTAATAGGCGCCGATCGGGACCCCGGCATCGCGAATTATCTGACGGGCGAGGGCCTTGCGGTCCATTCCGGGTGTTTGGGTGCTCATATCGCGACTCCTGAACTGGCGGTTCGGCTTTCTACGATGACGCTACGACTGCCCACGAGCCCGCCTCTCCCTCGAATGTCACCGATCCACCGTGACAGATGTCATGGCGCGCGCTCGCCGGTCGCAGCGTCCGGGCCCACCCACTGGATGCATGAGATTGCATGATCGTGCATAATCATCACATGGCGGATTCCTCGAATGGACCCGTGCTGCGGGTCGCGGTTGCCGGTGCGAGCGGGTATGCGGGCGGTGAGGTGCTGCGCGTGCTGCTGGGGCATCCGGAGTACCGATCGGGGCGCCTCCAGATCGGGGCGCTGACCGCCGGATCCAATGCCGGTGCGCGGCTGGGGGAGTTGCAGCCACATCTGCTGCCGCTGGCCGATCGGGTACTCGAGGAGACGACCGCGCAGGTCCTCGCCGGACACGATGTGGTGTTCCTGGGGCTGCCGCACGGGCAGTCCGCGGCGCTGGCCGAGCAACTGCCCGACTCCACGGTGATCATCGACTGCGGCGCCGATTTCCGGCTCACCGACCCACAGGCCTGGCAGGCCTACTACAACTCCCCGCACGCCGGCAGCTGGCCCTACGGTCTGCCCGAGTTGCCGGGGGCGCGGGATCGGCTGCGCGGCGCCCGGCGGATCGCGGTGCCCGGATGCTATCCGACGGTGTCGAGTCTGGCGCTGGCCCCGGCGGTCGCGACGGGTGTGGTGGAGCCCGAGGTGACCGTGGTCGCGGTCACCGGAACCTCCGGTGCGGGCCGCAAACTCGATGTGGGCCTGCTGGGTTCGGAGGTCATGGGGTCGGTCCGGGCGTACAACATCGCCGGCGCGCATCGGCACACCCCGGAGATCGCGCAGAACCTGCAGGCGGTCGCCGCGGCCACCGGCGCCGAGGCCGGTGAGATCTCGGTGTCCTTCACGCCGGTGCTCGCACCCATGCCGCGCGGAATCCTCGCCACCTGCACCGCGCGTCTGCGCCGCGACGCGGCCGGGGACCTGCCCGACGCCACGGCCGTGCGGGCGGTCTACGACAAGGCCTACGCCGGCGAACCGTTCATCCACCTGCTGCCCGAAGGTGTTCTGCCGCAAACCGGTTCGGTGGTCGGTTCGAACGCGGTGACGCTGCAGGTGGCCGTGGACACCGCCGCACGCACGCTGGTGGTGATCGGTGCGATCGACAATCTGACCAAGGGCACCGCGGGCGCGGCGGTGCAATCGATGAACCTGGCTCTCGGTCTGGACGAGACCGCCGGCCTGAACACCGTAGGAGTGGCACCGTGACCGAAACTCCCAGCCCCACCGGTGAATTGGTGCGCACCCAGGGGGTGACCGCGCCGCTGGGCTATCGCGCCGCCGGGATCGCGGCCGGCATCAAAGCCGGCGGAAAGCTCGATCTGGCACTGGTTCTCAATGAGGGGCCCGAATACGCGGCCGCAGGTGTATTCACCAAGAACAAGGTCAAGGCCGCTCCGGTGCTGTGGTCGCAGCAGGTGCTCACCTCCGGCCGGCTGCGTGCGGTGATCCTCAATTCCGGTGGGGCCAATGCCTGTACCGGGCCGGGGGGTTTCCAGGACACCCACGCCACCGCCGAGGAAGTGGCGAAGGCGCTGAGCAACTGGGGTACCGACACCGGCGCCGGGGAGATCGCCGTCTGCTCGACCGGCCTGATCGGCGATCGGCTGCCGATGGACAAGCTGCTGGCCGGCGTCACCGAGATCGTGCACGAGATGGGTGGCGGGCTGTCGGGTGGCACCGACGCCGCACACGCCATCATGACCACCGATACCGTGCCCAAACAGGCCGCCCTCCACCACGAGAACAACTGGAACGTCGGCGGTATGGCCAAGGGCGCGGGCATGCTCGCCCCGTCGCTGGCGACCATGCTGGTGGTGCTGACCACCGATGCCGTCGCCACCGCCGAACAATTGGATCGGGCGCTGCGCAACGCGACCCGGCTGACCTTCGACCGGCTCGACGTGGACGGGTCCTGCTCTACCAACGACACGGTCCTGCTGCTGGCCAACGGCGCCGGCGCGATCACCCCCACCCAGGACGAACTGGACGCGGCGGTGCTGGCGGTCTGTGACGATCTGGCCGCACAGTTGATGGCCGATGCCGAGGGCGTCACCAAACGGGTCGAGATCACCGTCTCCGGCGCGGTCAGCGAGGACGAGGCGTTGATCGCCGCGCGCACGATCGCCCGCGACTCGCTGGTCAAGACCGCGTTCTTCGGGTCGGATCCGAACTGGGGACGGGTGCTGGCCGCGGTCGGTATGGCGCCCATCGACCTGGACCCCGACCGCGTCACCGTGTCGTTCAACGGAAAACCGGTGTGTGTCAACGGAACCGGTGCGCCGGGCGCGCGCGAGGTGGACCTGTCCGGACCCGATATCGCGGTCTCGGTGGAACTGGGTCTGGGCGATGGTACGGCCACCATCCGGACCACGGACCTCTCGCACGGGTACGTGGAAGAGAATTCGGCGTACAGCTCATGAGTACCGAAGCGACACCGGAGATTCCGGTCACCACCGCCGATCTGACCGCGCTGGACAAGGCGCATGTGCTGGCCGGTGCGCTGCCGTGGCTGCAGAAGTTCCGCGACAAGGTCGTGGTCGTCAAATACGGCGGCAACGCGATGGTCGACGACACCCTCAAACGCGCGTTCGCCGCCGATATGGCCTTCCTGCGCACCGTGGGCGTCCATCCGGTGGTGGTGCACGGCGGCGGACCGCAGATCAGCGCCATGCTGAAAAAGCTCGGCCTGCAAGGGGAATTCCGCGGCGGATTCCGGGTCACCACCCCGGAGGTGCTCGATGTGGTGCGGATGGTGCTGTTCGGTCAGGTCGGCCGCGAACTGGTCGGACTGATCAACGCGCACGGCCCGTACGCGGTCGGCATCTCCGGTGAGGACGCCCGGCTGTTCACCGCGACCCGGCGCACTGTGACCGTGGATGGTGAGCAGACCGATATCGGCCTGGTCGGCGATGTCACCTCGGTCAATCCGGACGCGGTGCTGGATCTGATTCGCGCCGGGCGCATTCCGGTGGTCTCGACCATCGCCCCCGACGCCGACGGCGTGGTGCACAACATCAACGCCGACACCGCTGCCGCCGCGCTGGCCGACGGGATCGGCGCCGAGAAACTGGTGGTGCTCACCGATGTCGAAGGCCTGTACACGAATTGGCCCGACCGCTCGTCACTGACCACCCACATCGACACCGATGCCCTGGCCGCACTATTGCCGAGCCTGGACGCCGGCATGGTGCCCAAGATGGAGGCGTGCCTGCGCGCCGTGCGCGGCGGCGTGCCCGGCGCGCACGTGATCGACGGGCGGGTACCGCATTCGGTGCTGTTGGAACTGTTCACCGGGGAGGGCATCGGAACGATGGTCACCCCACCGGAGACCTCAGGGGCGAGATGAACACTCAGGATTTGCGGCAGCGCTGGTCATCGGCGCTGATGGACAACTACGGCACCCCGAAACTTGCGCTGGTCCGCGGCGCCGGGGCAGCGGTGTACGACGCCGACGGCAAGCGCTACCTGGACTTCCTGGGCGGGATCGCGGTCAACAGCCTCGGACACGGACATCCGGCGATTCTGGAAGCGGTCACCCAGCAGCTCGGCACCCTCGGACACGTGTCGAATCTGTATATCAGCGAGCCGGTGGTGGAGTTGGCCGAAAAGCTGGTCGCTCATTTCGGCACCTCACCCAGCCGCGCCTTCTTCTGCAACTCGGGTACCGAGGCGAATGAGGCGGCGTTCAAGATCGCGCGGTTGACCGGGCGGCGCAAGATCATCGCCTGTGAGCAGGCCTTCCACGGCCGCACCATGGGCGCGCTGGCGCTGACCGGCCAGCCGGCCAAGCGGGCGCCGTTCGAACCGATGCCGGCCGGTGTCGTGCACGTGCCCTACGGCGATATCGACGCGCTGGCGGCCGTGGTCGATCAGGACACCGCCGCGGTCTTCCTGGAACCGATCATGGGCGAGAGCGGTGTCGTGGTGCCGCCGCCGGGCTACCTCGCCGAGGCCCGCCGGCTGACCTCCCAGGTGGGCGCGTTACTGGTGCTCGATGAGGTGCAGACCGGGATCGGCCGCACCGGAACGCTTTTCGCGCATCAGTCGGTCGGCATCGTGCCCGATGTGATGACGCTGGCCAAGGGACTCGGCGGCGGGCTGCCGATTGGTGCGGTGCTGGCCCAGGGCCCGGCGGCCGAACTGCTGACCCCCGGACTGCACGGGACCACCTTCGGCGGTAATCCGGTCAGTGCCGCGGCCGCGCTGGCGGTGCTGCGCACCATCGATGAACAGGGGCTGCTCGCCCAGGTCGAATCGGTCGGCAAAACGCTGATCGACGGGATCGGCGAACTGGGCCACCCGCTCGTCGACCATGTCCGCGGTGCGGGTCTGCTGATCGGGATACAGCTGACTCGCGACATCTCGGCCGGGGTCGAGGAATCGGCCCGGGCGGCGGGCTACCTGGTGAATCCGCCCACACCGAATGTGATCCGGCTGGCGCCGCCGCTGATTCTCACCGAGACTCAGGCGCGCGGATTCCTGGCCGATCTGCCCGGCATTCTGGACTCCGCCCAGGCTCTCGAGGAAGGCCAGTGACCATGGTGCGCCATTTTCTGCGTGACGACGACATCACACCCGCCGAACAGGATGAAATCCTCACACTGGCAGCGGAATTGAAGGCCGCGCCGTATTCGCGGCGGACCCTGGAGGGACCGCGCGGGGTCGGAGTGATCTTCGAGAAGAACTCCACTCGCACCCGATTCTCCTTCGAGATGGGGATCGCGCAGCTGGGCGGGCACGCGGTGGTGGTGGACGGCCGCACCACCCAGCTCGGCCGCGAGGAAACCCTCGCCGACACCGGGCGGGTGCTCTCGCGCTATGTCGACGCCGTGGTGTGGCGGACCTTCCAGCAGCATCGGCTCGACGAGATGGCCGCGGCGGCAACGGTTCCCGTGGTGAACGCGCTGTCCGACGAATTCCACCCGTGCCAGGTGCTGGCCGACCTGCTGACCCTGCGCGAACGCAAGGGCTCGCTCGCCGGCCGCAAACTCACCTACTTCGGTGACGGCGCGAACAATATGGCGCATTCGCTGCTGCTGGGCGGGGTCACCGCGGGCCTGCACGTCACCATCGCCGCCCCGCCGGGTTTCCAGCCGCTGGACTGGGTGCTGGACGCCACCCGCAAGCGGGCCGCCGAAACCGGTGCGACCGTGACCCTCACCGAGGATCCGGTCGCCGCGGCCACCGGCGCGGACGCTCTGGTCACCGATACCTGGACCTCGATGGGCCAGGAGAACGACGGCTTGGACCGGGTCGGCCCGTTCCGCCCGTTCCGGGTGGATGCCGGCCTGCTCGCGCACGCTGCCCCCGATGCCGTTGTGCTGCACTGTCTTCCGGCGCATCGTGGGGAGGAGATCACCGACGACGTACTGGACGGCCCACGGTCGGTGGTGTGGGACGAGGCCGAGAACCGCCTGCACGCGCAGAAGGCGCTACTGGTCTGGCTGCTCGAGCACGAGAGCGCGAACCGACGATGACCGATGCCCGAACCCCGGCCACGGGGCCGGTGACCGCGTCCACCAGGGCCGGTCGGCAGTCGCGGATCATCGCGCTGCTGGCCGCGCATCCGGTGCGCAGCCAGACGGAGCTGGCGGCGCTGCTGGCCGCGGAGGGGATCGAAACCACCCAGGCCACCCTCTCGCGCGATCTGGACGAACTGGGTGCGGTCAAACTCCGCGGCGCCGACGGTGGCGCCGGGGTGTATGTGGTGCCCGAGGACGGCAGCCCGGTCCGGGGTGTCACCGGAGGGACCGAGCGGCTCGGGAAACTCCTCGGCGACCTGCTGGTTTCCACCGATTCCAGTGCGAACGTCGCGATCCTGCGCACTCCGCCGGGGGCGGCGCACTACCTGGCCAGCGCGTTGGACCGGGCCTCGCTGGCCGAGGTGGCCGGCACCATCGCGGGCGATGACACGATCGCGGTCTTCGCCCGCGACCCGCTGACCGGTGCCGAACTGGCCGCCACCATCGAGAAGCTCGGTTCGGCCACCCGAGGGTGATCGGCCACCGGGCTTTCAGTGCAGGGCGGTGGTGGTCCCGAATCGCACCGGTGAATCGCTGACCCGAGTCCCCGTCGGATCCGGGCCGGTACCGGGAGCGGTGCGGTCGGTATGCGGCAGGGTACGCGGTCCGGCGGGCAGATCGGGATGTTCCAGCCATCCGGGTTCGGCCGCCTGCAGCGCGATTCCGAGCCGGATCAGATCGGCGTCGCCGCGGATGCGGCCACTGAGTTCGACGCCGAACGGCAGTCCGGTGTCGGCCGAACGCCCGATGGGTAGCGCGATCACCGGTGCACGCGTGTAGTCCGCCCAGATCGTGTACGTGGAGTTGGGATCGAGGAAGGTATTGGCGATATCGGTGCGTGCGTCGCGGTCGGTCGCCACGGTCGGCCCGATGATGGCGTCGAGTCGCCGCTCCGAGAGCAGCCGGTTGTAGTCGAGTTGGAAGCCGATGTACTTCTGTTCGAGCGCGGCGCGATCGGCCGCGGTCGAGGGGGTGGAGTTCACGGCGAAGGCCATATTCAGCACCGTCTGGTGCTGGGGTTGGTACAGCGGCAGCCGATCGGCGAACTGCCGGTGGTAGTCGGCCATCTCGAGGGTTTGTTCGGCCTGGGTGACCGTCTGTTCGGGCATGGTGACATCGATCAGGGCGCCGCCCAATGCGGTGACGGTGCGCAGGAATCGATCCATCAGCGCCGCCAATTGCCCCGGAAGGTTCTCCACGTCGGCGCGGATCACTCCGAAACGTTTGCCCGCCAAAGGTTTCGGTACCCGAGTAGCCGGGCCGAGGGGCGGCAGGGGTGCGGCGGCGAGGGTGCTCGGATCCCTCGGGTCCGGACCGGCCGTCGCCGACATCAGCAGGGCGGCCTCGGCGATGCTGCGACCCATGAAACCGACGTGGTCGCGGGAGCGGCTCAGCGGAATCAGCCCGAAGGTGCTGACCTGTCCGAATGTCGGTTTGATCGCGCTGATTCCGGCCCGGCTGGCGGGGACCCGAATCGAACCCCCGGTGTCGGTGCCGACGGCCAGCGGGCTGAATCTCGCCGCCACGGCCGCGGCGCTGCCGCCTGAGGAACCACCCACCGACGCGCCGGTATCCCAGGGGTTGCCGACCTGTGGGGTGACCATTCCGATCGCGAATTCGTCGGTGTGGACGTGTCCCATGAGCACGGCGCCCGAATCGCGCAGCCGCTGCCAGACGGTGGCATCGCCGGCGGCGATATTGCCCTCCAGAACCCGGCTCGAGGCGGTCAGCGGCAGGCCGCCCACCGCGAACAGATTCTTCAGCGCGATCGGCAGCCCGCACATCAGTGGTGCGCCGCCGGCGGCCAGGCGGGCCGCTGCCCGGTCGGCCAGGTCGGCGGCCACCGCGGGATAGGTGTGCACCCAGGAATTGATCGGCCCGTCGTAGGCGGCGCTGCGCCGGGTACAGGCCGCGAGCAACTCGCGTGGATGCAACTTCTTGGCCTGCAGGAGTGCGGCGGCCTCGAGTGCCGACAACATCGCCGGATCGGTGGCTGTGATGCGGGCCGGATCGGGCAGTGCCGGATTGCGGGGACCGGCGGGGACGGCGCGCGCGACAGTCCGGGCGGCACCGGCCGCGGCCAGTCCCAGACCGGCGGAACACAGCAGGGTCCGCCGGGACAACCCGGCCCCCGGACCACTGGTCCCGGTCCCGGTTCGGCCGGTCGACGCTGGCCGGCTCGAACCATCTCGAATAGACATTCGTGACACGGTAGCCGTTGGGGCCCTGGGCGTCTCGTCGTGTTCGGGCCCGGTGCGACGGCGCCGGTCGCGGCGGGTTGCCGGTATCGCACCACCCCGGTTATGCATGAGATTGCATCATCATGCATAATCATTTGCGGTTGATGTGGGCCGGCCGCGGCCCGAAGCGGTACCACATCGTCGCTGCTGACAGCGCGCACATCGGATACGCACGAACCTGAGGAGCATCAGATATGGCCGATCGCGTCGTACTCGCCTATTCGGGCGGGTTGGACACCTCCGTCGCCATCAGCTGGATCGGCAAGGAGACCGGCGCAGAGGTGGTCGCCGTCGCGATCGATCTGGGTCAGGGCGGTGAGGATATGAACCTGGTGCGTCAGCGTGCGCTGGACTGCGGTGCGGTCGAGGCCATCGTGGTCGACGCCCGCGACGAGTTCGCCGACGAGTACTGCCTGCCGACCGTGCAGGCCAACGCCATGTACATGGGCCGCTACCCACTGGTCTCGGCGATCAGCCGCCCGCTGATCGTCAAACATCTCGTAGAGGCCGCCGAGTACCACGGCGCCTCCACCGTCGCGCACGGCTGCACCGGTAAGGGCAACGACCAGGTCCGCTTCGAGGTCGGGATCGGCGCGCTGGCACCGGATCTGAACGTCATCGCCCCCGTGCGCGACTACGCCTGGACCCGGGAGAAGGCGATCGCGTTCGCCGAGGAGAACGCGCTGCCGATCACCGTCACCAAGAAGTCGCCGTTCTCCATCGACCAGAACCTGTGGGGTCGTGCGGTCGAGACCGGCTTCCTCGAGGATCTGTGGAACGCCCCGACCAAGGACGTCTACGACTACACCGTCGACCCGACCATCAACTTCGAGGCGCCCGACGAGCTGATCGTCACCTTCGACAAGGGTGTTCCGGTCGCCATCGACGGCCGTCCGGTCAGCGTGCTCGAGGCCATCACCGAACTCAACACCCGCGCCGGACGTCAGGGGGTGGGCCGGCTGGATATGGTCGAGGACCGGCTGGTCGGCATCAAGAGCCGTGAGATCTACGAGGCCCCGGGCGCGATCGCTCTGATCACCGCCCACGAGGAGCTCGAGGCCGTCACCGTCGAACGTGAACTGGGCCGGTACAAGCGCCAGGTCGAGCAGCGCTGGGGCGAGCTGGTCTACGACGGCCTGTGGTTCTCCCCGCTCAAGCGCGCCCTCGACGCCTTCGTCCGCGATACCCAGGAGCATGTCACCGGCGAGGTGCGGATGGTGCTGCACGGCGGCAACGTCGTGGTCAACGGCCGCCGCAGCGAGGAGTCGCTCTACGACTTCAACCTGGCCACCTACGACGAGGGCGACAGCTTCGATCAGTCACTGGCCAAGGGCTTCGTCCAGATCCACGGCCTGTCGTCGAAGGTTGCCGCACGCCGGGATCTCAGCAAGAAGTAGTAGCCTGCGAGCGCTCGTGCAGATGGCATAACAGGAGGTGCTCGTGCGGACCGACGACGACAGCTGGGACATCACCGAGAGTGTGGGCGCGACAGCCGTCGGCGTCGCGGCTATGCGGGCCGCCGAGACACGGCGCGAGGACGCGCTCTTCCAGGATCCCTACGCGGCCAAACTGGTCGAGGCGGTCGGGGGCGGATGGAGCACGATCCTGCGGGCGCAGGCCACTGCCGATCCGGTGCGAAACCGGGAGTACGGGCGGTTCGGCGGAATGATGACCGCGCGCACGGTGTATATCGACGAGTTCTTCGGTTCGGTGGCTGCGGCGGGGGTCCGTCAGATCGTCATTCTGGCCTCGGGCCTGGACGCCCGGGCCTATCGGCTCGAATGGCCGTCCGGGACGGTCATTTTCGAACTGGACCAGCCGAAGGTACTGGAGTTCAAGGCTGGTGCGCTAGCCGGGGACCTTCCCGCCGCCGATCGCCGCGAGATCGCGATCGATCTGCGTCAGGACTGGCCGAAGGCGCTGCGCGAGAGTGGTTTCGACCCCGAGTTGCCCACCGCCTGGCTGGCCGAGGGGCTGCTGCGGTATCTGCCGGAGGAGGCGCAGGTCCGGCTCTTCGAGAACATCGCCCAACTCAGCGCGGTGGGCAGCACGATCGCGCTGAACACCGGGCAGGGACAGCAGCGCACGCTCAATCCCGAGATCCGCGCGGCCCGCGAAAAGATGCTGGCGCAGGCCGGGATCCGGCTGGACCTGGACAACCTCTGGTATTCCGAGGACGACCGCACCGATCCCCGCGACTGGTTCACCGGACACGGCTGGAAGGTCGCCGCCACCGATCCGGTCGCAGTGCTGACCGACCACGGCCGGCAGGTGCCCGAAGAAGTGCGCGAAGGACTCAGCCACCACATTCTGATGACCGCTACGCGCCCGTGAACTCGACGACACGCACGACCACGCACCGGTGAGGAGATCACAACCGATGACCGACGGCGGCAGCACCAATACCGGGGCGCTGTGGGGTGGCCGGTTCGCCTCCGGCCCCGCCGAGGCGATGGCGGCGCTGAGCAAATCGACCCATTTCGATTGGGCGCTGGCCCCGTACGACATTCGCGCGTCGAAGGCGCATGCGCGGGTACTGCACAAGGCCGGGCTGCTCTCGGAATCCGATCTCGGCGCCATGCTGGTGGGCCTGGATCGCCTCGCCGCCGACGTGCAGTCCGGGGCGTTCACCGCGGCCGAATCCGATGAGGATGTGCACGGTGCGCTCGAACGCGGCCTGATCGACCGGGTCGGCGCGGAACTCGGCGGCCGGTTGCGCGCCGGGCGTTCACGCAACGACCAGGTCGCGACCCTGTTCCGGATGTGGTTGCGGGATGCGGTGCGCCGCATCGCCTTCGGGGTCCTCGAGGTGGTGGACGCGCTGACCGATCAGGCCGCCGCCCATCCGGATGTGGTCATGCCGGGCAAGACACATCTGCAGGCGGCGCAACCGGTGCTGCTGGCGCATCAGTTGCTCGCGCACGCGCATCCGCTACTGCGCGATATCGAACGGTTACAGGACTTCGACAAGCGTGCTGCGATCTCCCCGTACGGTTCGGGTGCGCTGGCGGGTTCCTCACTGGGGCTCGACCCCGAGGCGATCGCGGCCGATCTGGATTTCACTGCCGCCGCGGCCAATTCGATCGATGCCACCTCCGCCCGTGACTTCGCCGCCGAGGCGGCGTTCGTGCTGGCGATGATCGCGGTGGATCTGTCCCGGATGGCCGAGGAGATCATCCTGTGGAGCACACCGGAATTCGGTTACATCACCCTCGCCGACGCGTGGTCGACCGGATCGTCGATCATGCCGCAGAAGAAGAACCCCGACGTCTCCGAACTGACCCGCGGTAAGGCGGGCCGGTTGATCGGCAATCTGACCGGGTTGCTGGCCACCCTGAAAGCACAGCCGCTGGCCTACAACCGGGATCTGCAGGAGGACAAGGAGCCGCTGCTGGATTCGGTGGCCCAGCTCGAACTGCTGCTGCCGGCGATCGCCGGACTCGTCGGCACCCTCACCTTCCACCCCGATCGGATGGCCGAACTCGCCCCCGCCGGTTTCACCCTCGCCACCGATATCGCCGAATGGCTGGTGCGGCAGGGGGTTCCGTTCCGTACCGCGCACGAGGCCGCCGGGGCGTGCGTGCGGGCCGCCGAGGCGAGGGGAGTGGGACTGGAGGATCTGACCGACGAGGAATTCGCCGCGGTCGATCCCGCGCTGACCGCGCGGGTGCGTGAGGTGCTGACGGTCCGGGGTTCGATCGACTCCCGTGACGCCCGCGGCGGCACCGCGGGAGTGCGGGTGGCCGAACAACTCAGTGAGGTCCGCGCGAGCGCCGAGCAGGCCCGCGGCCGGCTGAAGTGAAGGCCGTGATCGACCGTTGCCCGGTCAGTCCGCCGATCGCGCCGTACGCAGTACACCCGCCAGCCAGGGTGTGAAATCCGCGGGCGCGGCGGCGAGTTCGTCCGCCAGCTGATCGGGCGCGCCCCAGCGCAGTGCGGCGACCTCGGCCGGATCGGGATCGGGGGGCAGCTCGTGCGGATACCGACCGACCAGCACGTGGTCCCATTCGTCCTCCACCCGCCCGGTCATCGAATCGGTTGCCCGATACCGGTAGACACCGACCTCGCGCAGGGTCGCGCGCACCCGCAACTCCTCGTGCAGGCGGGCACTCGCGGCCTCGGCCACCGCCTGCCCCGGCGCCGGATGCCCACAGCACGCGTTCGACCAGCGCAGCGGGAAGCGGGTCTTGGCCGCGGCCCGCTGCTGCAGTAGTACCCGGCCGCGGGCGTCGAACAGCAGCACCGAGAACGCGCGGTGCAGCCGGCCTGGTGCGGTATGGGCCGGGCCCACCGGGCAGCTGCCGGTCGCCCGGCCCTGTTCGTCGACCAATTCCACGGCCAGCGATTCGCGGTCGATCGTGCCGCCTGAGGTGGTGTGGATACCGCTCACCATCTCACCTTATCGACGGACGGGCGGCGCCGGTCCGTGCACAACCTGTGACCGGGAGTTGGAGCAACCGATGCGACCCGGCAGTAGGCTGTCGGAATGCAGGCTCGACCCGCATATTCGCCGGGAGGGTCGGATAAGGCGCAGGGCAACGGCTGGGAGCGAGTGTGAAATTCGATACGAAGGCCTTCACCGGGCCGGTGCGGAGGTTGATGGCGACCGCGCAGAACGGTCTCGAGGTGGTGCGATTCGGTGGCCTC
>JAFMQT010000688.1 GCA_017354515.1 Nocardia sp.
ATTCATTGCCGCCGTGGAACATCCGATCATCTTCACACCGTGGCGCAGTCTGGTACTGGGCGATCTGGACGAATGGACCGCCGAGCAGGTGGTGCGGGTACTGGCCCCGATGGGGCTGGTCTTCGACGCCGATTCCCCGTGGACGGCGGTCACCGCGTGCGCCGGGCGGCCCGGATGCGCGAAATCACTGAGCGATGTGCGCGGGGACGCGGCGGCCGCGGTCGAATCCGGACGGGTTGCGCCGATCGGCCCGCCGCCGGCCTCTCGATCCGGGGTAGCGGCCGCGGATGTGACCGTGGCCGGACGGCAGCACTGGTCGGGATGTGAGCGGCGCTGCGGCCGCCCGGCCGGTGCGGTGACCGAGGTGATCGCCGAACCGTCCGGCTATCGCGTCGTGTCCCCGCACACCGACTGATCACATCCGGTCGCCGGCGCGGCACACTATGGATATGAACCCTCCTGGCGCCGAGGCGCCGGCCGCGACCGCCGATCTGCTCACCGACGCGCAGATCGCCGCGCTGACCGATGCGCAACGACATGAGCTCATCGTCCGCCTGTCCCCCGCGCAGGTGCTGCCGAACCGGCGGCGTATCCGGATCTTCCGGCGGCTGCGGCTGTCGCTGATGGTCGGCGGATCGCTGGCGATGATCCCGTGGATGGTCTATCTGGGATTCAGCCTGCCCGAGGACTACCACGCCAGTAACTGGCCACTGGTGTGGCTGGGATTCGACTCCCTGCTGGTGCTGATGATGGCCGCTACCGCCTATCTGGGCTGGCGGCGCCGGGCGCTGGTGATCCTGCCGGCCTTCGGGACCGGACTGCTGCTGTGCACCGATGCCTGGTTCGACACCACCACCGCCGGACCCGATGATCTGTGGGTGTCGATCTGCACCGCACTGCTGGCCGAGGTGCCGCTGGCGATCGTGCTGCTGACCGGTGCGTTGACCCTCTTCCGCTACCTGGTTCTCACCCATCCGCTGCACGAGTCGGCGATCGGTCCGTGGCGGGCCCGGCTGCCGTTCTGACGCGCATCACCCCACATTAGGGTGGGGTCATGTCCGATGTGCGTACCAGCTACCTCACCGACGGGGCCGAGATCTACCGGCGCTCGTTCGCGACCATCCGGGCCGAATCCGAGCTGGACCGGTTTCCCGCCGATGTCGCGCAGGTCGCGGTGCGCATGATCCACGCCTGCGGGCAGGTCGATCTGGCCACGGACATCACGCACAGTCCGGGCGTGGTGGGTGCCGCGCGCACCGCGTTGCGAGCCGGGGCGCCGATTCTGTGCGATGCCACCATGGTCGCGTCCGGAGTCACCCGCAAACGTCTCCCGGCCGACAACGAGGTGCTGTGCCTGCTGGCCGATCCGCGGGTTCCGGAATTGGCCCAGCGGATCGGGAATACCAGATCGGCCGCGGCACTGGAGTTGTGGCGCGGCCGCCTCGACGGCGCCGTGGTGGCGATCGGCAACGCACCGACGGCGCTGTTCCACCTCCTGAACATGCTCGATGCCGGTGCGCCCCGGCCGGCGGCGATCATCGGCATTCCGGTGGGCTTCGTCGGCGCCGCCGAATCCAAACAGGCGCTGGCCGAATACGGCGGCGGCATAGAGTATTTGACCGTGCACGGCCGGCGCGGCGGCAGCGCAATCACGGCGGCCGCTCTCAACGCGATCGCGAGCGAACAAGAGTGACTACCGGCAAATTATGGGGTGTGGGGCTGGGCCCGGGGGATCCGGAACTGGTGACGGTCAAGGCGGCCCGGGTCATCGCCGAGGC
>JAFMQT010000356.1 GCA_017354515.1 Nocardia sp.
GACCACGATCACCGAGGTGTGCGCGACCGCGATCTCCTTGGTGAAGTAGCTGCCCGTGCGCGGAAGTTGTTCTACGCGCCCGACATTCAGCCAGGTGCGTTTGAAAATGGCCTCCCGTTCGAGTTCGAAGAACTCCGGGGAGATCGAGTCCTCGTAGGACATCGGTTCGGTGCCGAGTTCGGGGTAGTGCTGAGTCCAGCTACCCTCGGCGGGTTTGGGCCAACGGGCCATGGCAATCTCCTGGACAGGTCTATTGGATCGGTTCGTCACCGAGAACGGTGGTGCGCAACATCTCTCGCGGGGAGTCGGGGGGGTAGGGCGCCGCGCGGTGGATGACGCCGCGGTTGTCCCAGATCACGGTGTCACCGACCGTCCACTCGTGCCGGTAGACGCGCTCGGGCGCGGTGCAGCGGGCCAGCAGATCGTCCAGCAGTTCCCGGCTCTCCTTCGGGTCCATGCCCACCACGTGGTCGGTCGAGGCCCCCAGTACGAGCGAGCGGCGCCCGGACTTGTGGGTCCAGATCAGCGGATGTTCCTTGGAAGGGCGAGTATGCCACTTCGCCAGCTGCTCCGGGGTCGGATCGGGGGTCACCAACCGCTGCGAGGCCTCCAGCGAGTGCACCACCCGCAGGGCCGCCAGCCGCTGACGCTCGTCCTCGCTCAACATGTCGTACGCGGCGTAGGTGGAGGCGAATTCGGTTTCCCCGCCACTGGCGGACACCGCTTTGGCGCTGAGCACGGTCGCCTTCTGCGGATAGGCGTCGTCGACCGGGGTGCAGCCGTCGATATGCCAGTCGAAGGTGGCCCGCAGATAGGCCGCCGAGGAGTTCTTGGTGGTGTCCAGGCTGACCCGGTAGATCCCTTCCACCGGGTGGTGTCCGGGTTCGGTATCGATATCGCCGAGTTTGCGGCAGAAGGCCACTTGTGTCTGCGGATCCAGGTGCAGATCGTGGAAGACCAGGACGCCGTACTTTTCCAGCGCCTCCATCAGCTCCTCGGCGACCGCGTCATCGGTCAGCAGGGTTTCGTGGTCGGCGCCGTCGACTGCCGCGCCGACATCATCGCGGAGCGGTTCCAGGGTGATCGTCATGTCGAAGTTCCTTTTCGGTGCGCATCGGATTCACCGATGTGGCAGGGCAACTCAGTCGGGTCGGGCGGGATTACGGGACCGGCTCACCGATGCGGTCGATGACGGCGTCGGCGCTGTCGGTCGGCTTCACCTGCTGGAAGATCTCGACCGCCATCGCCACCATCGCCAGCGAATACACCAGATACAGCAGATTCAGCGCATCCTCGGGCAGTTCCTCGAGCGGGAACTTGTCGCAGTAGGAGATCGCGTCGTCGAGCCGGGGCAGGAAGGCGTCGTGGAAGGCCACCATTTCCGGCATCGAACTGTTCATCCGCTGGGCCCAGCGCTCGGATTCGGTTGCCAGACACCAGGTGCGCGCGAATTCCTCGAATTCGGAGAACGCCGGTGGCAGTTTGCGCTCGGACATCTCGATCACACCCCTACCTTCTCGGCGCGGTACGCCCCGACCCAGTCGGCGACCGCCTTGTGGAAATGACGGACCAGGATCTCCTGGTCGTTGACCGGGTAATCGGTGATCCCGGCGGTCCGGTAGGCCGATTCCAGGGCGGTCTGGGTGCCACCCAGCATTCCCGCGTCCTGCAGCGCGAATTCCTTGAACACCACCGAGGACACCTCGTGTTCGACCCGTTCGCGGACGGTGCGCGCCGGCTGGTAGGCCAGCACCCCTTCGAAGCGGTGTGAGTTGTACGAGGTCGGCCAATAGCGGTACAGCAGGTACCAGCCCCGATAGATGAGGATCTCGATATTCGGGAAGATCTGGAAATTGTCGATCCCCCACGGCTCGACCCGGCCCGGATTCAGTCCCTTGGGCGGCTCACCGATATCCGGCGACTCCCACGGGCCGACCAGACCACTGCGGGTGATGCGCTCGATCGGGTACATGTACTCCGGCGGCAGTGTCCACCGCCGCGCACCACCCGTGGACACCATCCGGTGCGGGCCGTCGATCTGGAAATGCGCGCATTCGAACCCCTTTCCGGTGCGCACCGAATTGGGAATCTGCTGCGGATGCAGACCGGGCACGTGGTAGTACTCCTGGAAGGCGTCTGCGAACAGCTTCCAGTTGCTGTTGTTGTCGGCGGTGAACTCGTACCATTCGGTCATCCGGTCGAAGGGGTATCCCTCCAGATCGGTGATCATCGGTCCGAGGAATTCCCGGAGCGTCTGCCGAGGCTCTTTGTCGAGATTGATGAAGATGAATCCCGCCCACACATCGCAGTGCACGCGCGCCAGGCCCAAGCCGTCCTTGGCGAGGTCGAAGAACTCGCCCTCCTGCTGGACGAAGTTCAGCGAACCGTCCAGGTTGTAGCGCCAACCGTGGTACTTGCAGGTGAACTGCCGGCAGGTACCCTTGACCTCCTCGCGCGGGAACTCGTTCCACACCAATTTGTTACCGCGGTGGCGGCACACATTGTGGAAGGCGTTCACCGACCCGTCGCGATCGCGCACGATGATCACCGAGGTGCGGGCGATCTCGATTTCCTTGGTGAAATAGCTGCCGGTGCGCGGAAGCTGTTCCACCCGGCCGACATTCAGCCACGCGCGTTTGAATATCGCCTCGCGCTCGAGTTCGTAGAATTCCGGGGACACCGAATCCTCGAATGACATCATCGAGGTGCCGAGCTCGGAATAGTGCTCGGTCCAGGTGCCCTCCGCGGGTTTGGCCCACGTGGTCATGGTCGTACCTCCATTGCGGACAATCGCAGATGTTCCAGATGTTCCGGGAGTCCGGTTCCCGGATCGATTTGCAGGCCGACGGTGTTGAACACCAGCGCCAGACACAGATACGAACCGGCGACGAACAGCAGTTCCAGCAGTTCACGGGTGCCGAAGTGCTGGGTCAGGGCGGCCCAGGTCGCATCGGTGAGGGTGTGCCCATCGACCAGTTCGTCGGCCGCCGCCACCAGCAGCCGTTCAGCGGGCGGGGCCGGCGAGGCCGCCGGGTCCAGGCGCACCCGCTCGATCTGCTCGGCGGTCAGGCCGGCGGCGGCGCCGATCCGCACGTGCTGAATCCACTCGTACTCCGAGCCGGTGCGCAGCGCCACGCGCAGGATGACCAGCTCCCGGTACCGGGCATCGAGCGTGGAGCGTTCCAGCAGTGCGCCGTTGTAGCTCAACCACGCCGAGGCCAGTTCCGGATGGTGTCCGAGCACACCCAGAATGTTCGGCATCGGCGGTGCGCCGGGTTCCCCCGACAGATACTTCTCGGCCATACTCACCTTGCCGCGCAACATATCTCGCGCCCGGTCGTCCCACTGGCCGGGTGGCAGCGGCGCCAGACGGGGGCCACTCATATGACCGAGCCGCCGTTGACGCCGAGCACCTGACCGGTGATGTAGCCGGCCTGATCCGAGCACAGGAACACACATGCCGCGGCGATATCGTCACCGGTGCCCAGATGCCCGACCGGGATCGCCTTGGCCATGGTCGCGTCGTCGGGCAGATTCCCGGTCTGCTGCGCACCGCGCTGCATCGGGGTGTCGATGCCCGAGGGTGGGATGGTGTTGACGGTGATACCCGAGCTGGCGTACTCGCGGGCCAGGCCCTTGGTCATCGCGACCACCGCGCCCTTGGATGCGGTGTAGTGCACCATCCCCGGTGAACCGCGCTGCGCGCTGGAGGAGGAGATCGTGACGATCCGGCCGAAGCCGCCGGCGATCATATCCCCGATCGCGGCCTGTACACAGTGGAAGGTGCCGGTCAGGTTCACATCGACGATCCGATTCCACTCCTCGATGCTGATCTGCGTGAACGGCGAGAATCCGACCGCACCGGCGCTGGTCACCAGAATCTCGACGGGACCGAACTCGGCGCGCACCTTCGCCAGCGCCGCCTCGACCGCCGCCCGATCGGTGACATCCACCGGGCAGGCCAGCGCCGCGCCGCCCCGATCGCGCAGCTCGTCGGCGACCTCGCGGGCGGCGCCCGCGTCGATATCGAGGACCGCGGTGCGATATCCGTTGTCGGCGAAGGCACGGCAGATCGCCGACCCCATTCCCGACGCACCGCCGGTCACGACAGCGACGCGTCCCGCTCCGGCGGAGCCGGCACCGATATCGTTGGGACTGCTCATATTCCGGCCACTCCTCTACTCGTAGATCACGTGCACGTCGGCACCGATCGGTTCCGCCTGGCAGGTCAGCACCCAGCCCTCGGCGATCTCGTCGTCGTCGAGGGCCTCGTTGTTGCGCATGGTGGCGGCGCCGCGCACGATGCGCGCGATGCAGGTCGCACAGCTGCCCGATTCGCAGGACGACGGCGGGTCCAGGCCCAGCGAGCGTGCGGCCTGCAACAGCGTCTGGCCCGGCCGGTGCGGGCCGGTCGCGGTCTCGCGCCCGCACCGGATCGTGAGATCGGCACGTTCTGCCACGTCGGACTGCTCGGCGAATCGGTCGAACTGGACGGACATACGCATCGCTCCCGGATCGGCACGGGTACCTCCGCGTCCTCCCTCTCGCCCGGTATGCACGCATCCCGGACCGGAGCTCGCGAAGGCGGCGGAGGGCCGCTCCACCGAGTTAATCGACTGCCTAATTTAGGCGAGTGATTAAGATATACCCGCGGGCGCCGCGCTCTGTCAATGCCCTTGGAGCCGAGCCCTTTCGATCACCGTGACCTCCACCGGAGCTCGCGCGGACGGTGCGTAGACTGATCACCAGCACGACGCGACGTCAGCGCTGGGCCCGGTGGCGGCCACCACGTCGACAACAGGAGGTCGCACTATGAAACCGGGCCGCACCGCAGACCCCGACTCCCCCACCCGCGCCGCCCTGCTGGACGCGGCGCAGGACCTTATGCTGGAGGAGGGTTACGCCGCGGTCAGCACCCGCAAGCTGGCGGCCCGGGCCGGTGCCAATTCCGCGCTGGTCTACTACTACTTCGGCACCATGGACAATCTGTTCGCCGAACTGTTCCACCGGGGTGCCGAACGCAGCTACCACCTGCAGATCGAAGCCCTCAACGATCCGCAGCCACTGTGGTCGCTGTGGGAGTCCGTGCACGATCAGTCCCAGACCGCGCTGACGATGGAATTCGTGGCTTTGGCCAACCACCGCAAGGCGATTCGCGCCGAGATCGCCGAATCCTCGAAACGATTCCGGACCCTGCAACTGGACGCGGTCACCAAGGCATTGGAGAACTACGACTACCACTCCGAGATCTACACCC
>JAFMQT010000357.1 GCA_017354515.1 Nocardia sp.
ATCCCGGTGCGGGCGATGCCATTCAGGCCGCCAAGGCCGGACTGCTCGAGGTCGCCGACATCATCGTGGTGAACAAGGCCGACCGGCCCGGAGCCGAGCAGACCGTGCGCGAGTTGCGCGGTGAATCCGATGCCCCCATCCTGACCTCCGTCGCTTCCGAGGGCACCGGAATCCCGGAACTGATGGCCGCCGTCACCGACCACATCCGCACCGATACCCAGCAGCGCCGCGCGGCCCGCGCCCGCGTGCAGATCCTGTCGCTGGCACAGACCCGGGTCCGTTCACACCCCGATCTGGACCGCCTCGCCGAGGAGGTCGCCAAGGGCGCCATCGACGCCTATCGGGCCGCGGACCTGCTGATCCCGCCGTCCACGCCGATCGCGGTGCACACCGTGCGGTGGTAGTCACCGCACGGTGTGTGCGATCACGGGAACCGGACCATAGCTTCCTGAGCGAAAGACGCGACCGGAGAACCATTTTCGGTGAGCACGTCGCCGCGTCCGAAACAGCGCGCCTGCGCCATCACCGGGCTGGATTGGCGCAGCAGCAACCACTCGTCGGTGCGGAAGGGGCGGTGGAACCACACGGTGTGACTGGTGACCGCGGAATGGAAGGCGGTGCCGTTACCGCGCTGGCACACGCCCTCGAGCGGACGCAGGGCGGTGCCGATCAGAGTGAGGTCGGTGGCGTAGGCGGTCAGGGCCGGAGCCAGGGCGGAATCCACCTCGGGAGTGCGCATCCACATCTCGTATTCCGGTGTGCCCGAACCGGTATCGTCCAGGTCGACAACAGTCCGGGTGTCCCACGGCAGGATGCCGATATCGGCCTTGTGCTCGGCCGGGAGCACCGGCGGAACCGGTTCGGTGTGCTGCAGCTGCGGTCCGTCCCCGGGGGCGTGCATCGAGACCGAGGCGGTCGCGACCACCCCGGAGGCCTGTTGCGCCACGATCGACGTGGTCGCGAAGGTCCGCCCCTGATGGTGTACCCGCACGTGATACTCGAGCGGCTCGTCCGGTTTGCCTTCGCGCGGGAACAGCGAATGCATGGACTTCACGGACTTGTCGGGGCACACCCGCTGCGCGGCGGCCAGGAATTGGCCCAGCAGCTGGCCACCGAAGATCCGGTGGTATCCCAGGTTCTGATTGGGACCGGTGAACACCGCGGCGTCGGAGTCAGCGGTGTTATCGGAGGCACTGGAGGCTACCGGTTGCAGGTCGAGACAGGCGAGAAGGTCGCTCCACAGATCGGGCATGAGACCGAGTGTAAGCGACCTTCTCGACTAGGAGAATCAAATTCTCATTCTTTGACAAAGCCGTGCGAGCAGAAGCTCCACACCTCCTCGGCGGTAATCGGGTGGGTGGTCTCCTCGTCGGTGCCGCCGGTCGATTGTGCGGTGAACATCACCGTCTGCATCACCATCGCGGCGGTGCGGCGGGCGTTGAGATCCTTGCGCAGCCTGCCTTGTTCCTGTGCCTTGTCCATGAGTTCGCAGATCAGGGTCAGCAGGGGCGCGTGCGCCACCTTGACCTGCGCGGGATGCGACACCAGCAGCTGGGGCGCGAAGTCGGTGAACAGCGGCCGCTGTGCGGTCGGATCGGGCCGGCTGAGTTCGAACAGCAATTCCACGGTCACCTGGAGCTGATCGATGGGGTCCTCGCGCCCCTCTGCGGCGGCGCGCAACTGGTCGGCGGTGCGGGCCAGAGCGTCCTCGAACAGTGCCAGCAGCAGTTCGTGTTTACCATCGAACTGCAGGTAGAAGCTGCGCAGTGACTGCTTCGAACGGTCGACGACTTCCTGCACGGTGAAGTCGGTGGTCCCTTTTTCGGTGATGATGGCCTGGGCGGCATCGAGGAAGCGCTGCACCCGCTGTTCGGCACGCAATTTCGCCGTGCGGATCGAGCGCTCGACGGCGCGTTGCTTCCAGGCGGGTTCTTCGCTGGGGCTGCTCACTGTCGACTCGGTCCTTGATTATGTGTGCAGAACATGAATGCACTGTACCGGAGAATGTCACTTTCACTGTCGTCGAGGGCGGGTGTCCGCGGTAAAACTGGAGACTACTACTTTCCCTCAGGGAGAATGCTATTCTCCCTAGAGAAGAGAGTTTAACGGCCAAGGAGGCGGTCCGGGATGCTTTTGGAGTTCGACTCCGACCAACGGCTGTGGCGTGAAACCGTGCGGGATTTCGTCGGGAAACGGTGTCCGGCCGCGCTGATCCGGGAGATCGCCGACAAGGACGGCGATCCGATTCCGCTGTGGCGCAGCTATATCGAGCAGGGCTGGACCGAACTGACCGGATCCGCGGCCGCCGTCGAACTGGCGATCGTCCTCGAGGAATTGGGCCGGGCCACCGATCCCACCCCGTATCTGGCCACCATGAGTCAGTTCGCCCCGCTGGCACCGGATTACGCGCGGCCCGATGTCTCCGGAACCGGGGTTTTCGAGGGGGTGAACGCGGCACTGGACGCCGAGGGCTGGGTGCTCAGCGGCACCGCCGGATACGTCCTGGACGGCGATCGGGCCGAACAGTTCGCGGTGGTCACCGGCGCGGGTGTGTTCGTGGTGCCGGCCTCGGATGTGCGCAGCAGGCGTCGGGTGATCTTCGATCCGGTATTGCATGTCGCCGAGGTGAATTTCGACGGTGTGCGGGTCGGGCACGACCGGTGCACGGGTGTCGACGCCGCGCGTGCCCGCGAGTTCGCGCTCACCGGGTTGGCGGTGACGATGGTCGGCGCCTGCCAGCGGGTGCTGGACATGGTCCTCGAGCATGTGCGCAACCGGCACCAGTTCGGCAAGCCGATCGGCTCGATGCAGGCGGTCAAACACAAGGCCGCCGATATGCACGTCGCGATCGAGCGCGCCCGCGCCCTGGCCTATTTCGCCGCACTGACCATCGCCGAGGACGATCCGCGCCGCACGCTGGCCGCCTCGATGGCCAAGGCGGCCGCTGGCGAATGTCAGGATCTGGTGTGCCGCAATGGTATTCAACTGTTCGGAGCCATGGGCTTCACCTGGGAGAACGACCTGCAGTTCGCGCTCAAACGGGCCCAGGCCGCCGAGTTGCTGCTCGGCGGCGCGGCCGAACATCGGGCGCTGATCGTCGAGGAGTGCCGTGCAACTCAGCTTTGATTCCGACGTCGAGGAATTCCGCGCCGAATTCGTGGCGTTCCTGGACGCCCATATGCCCGATGAGGCGATCGCCTCGCGCAGTCGTGCCCATTCCAGTTCCGATGTGCCGGACTGGGCGCGCGAATGGCAGCGCACCCAGTTCGACCACGGCTGGCTGCTACCGGGCAATCCGCCCGAATTCGGCGGCCGGAACGCGAGCATCCTGCAGCAGTACGTCCATCTGCGGGAGCTGTCGAATCGCCGGATGTACCACAGTTTCAACCCGCAGGGCGTCGGGATCGTCGCGGCCTCGCTGCTGTCCTTCGGCACCGAGGAGCAGAAACAGAAGTGGGCCAAGCGAATTCTGCGCGCGGAGATCACCGCGTCGCTGGGGATGAGCGAACCGGGCGCCGGCTCGGATCTGGCCGGTCTGCGCACCCGCGCGGTGCGCGACGGCGACGAGTTCGTGGTCGACGGGCAGAAGGTGTGGACCTCCGGGGCCCACGACGCCGATGTGCTGCTCACCTTCGTGCGCACCGATCCGGACGCACCGAAACACAAGGGCATCAGTGTGCTGCTGATCCCGACCGATACCCCGGGTGTGACCCGCCGGCCGTTCCCCTCGATCCTGGGTCCGCACGATCTGGATTTCAACGAGGTGTTCTTCGAGGGGGCGCGGGTTCCGGCGGAGAATCTGGTCGGTCCGCTCAACGGCGGGTGGGGGGTGGCCAACGGGTCGCTCGGCCATGAGCGCACCCTGCTGTGGCTCTCGTTCGCCGATCGGCTCGATGAGCTGGTCGCCGACTTCCGGCCGCGGACCGCGCTGGACCGCGATCACTACGCCACACTCGTCATGGACAGTTACGCGATCCGGCTGCAGGGCTCGCAGGCACTCGCGCGCGCCGCGCGCGGTGAGCAGGATGTCGCGGCACTGTCGGTGCTGAAGGTCTTCGGATCCGAGGCGGTCCAGGCCGCGTCCGCGCACGCGCTGCGCGCCCAGGGGCCGGATGGTCTGATCCATCCGGCACGGACCGCGCCGCTGAGTCCGCTGAGTCTGGATGCCTTCGGCGCCAGCTGGTTCGAACGATATGCCCGCAGTTTCGCCGGAACCATCGCCGGCGGCACTTCCGAGATCCAGCGCAATATCATCGCCGAGCGTGTGCTCGGACTGCCACGAGGCTGAGGAGCGCCCCATGTCGTACATCGAATACGAGGTCGCCGACAAGATCGCGACCATCTCGCTGAACCGCCCCGAAGCGGCCAACGCCCAGAACAGCGCATTGCTCGAAGAGCTGGACGCCGCGTGGCAAAAGGCCGGTGCCGACGACGAAGTCGCGGTGATCGTGCTGCGCGCCAACGGGAAACACTTCTCGGCCGGACACGATCTCAAGGACCGGTCGCAGCCGCTACCGGACAAGATCACCCTCGAACACATCTACGCCGCCGAATCACGGAAATATCTCGAATTCTCGCTGCGGTGGCGCAATATCCCGAAGCCCTCGATCGCCGCGGTGCAGGGCCGCTGCATCGCCGGCGGTCTGCTGCTGTGCTGGCCGTGTGATCTGATCGTGGCCGCCGAGGACGCCCAATTCTCCGATCCGGTGGTGATGATGGGGATCGGCGGCGTCGAGTATCACGGCCACACCTGGGAACTGGGCCCCCGCAAGGCCAAGGAGATCCTGTTCACCGGCCGGCCGGTCACCGCGCAGGAGGCCGAGCAGATCGGCATGGTGAACACGGTGGTCCCGCGCGCCGAGCTCGACACCCGGACGCGCGCGCTGGCGCAGCGCATCGCGGCGATGCCGGCTTTCGGTCTGCGGCAGGCCAAACGGGCCGTTAACCAGACACTCGACGTCCAGGGGTTCTACGCTGCCATTCAATCGGTTTTCGATGTGCACCAGACCGGTCACGGCAACGCGCTCAGCGTCAGCGGTCTCCCGATCCTGGTGAACCTGGACGATATGAAGAAGCAAATCGAATAAAGGAAATGACATGCGGAACAGAATGATTCGCGCATCGTTGGCGCTGTGCGGGATAGCTGTGGTCGCCGCGGCCACGGTGACCGGCTGCAGCGACAACAAATCCTCGAGTAGCTCCACCACGACATCGGCGGCAGCGACGTCCGCGCCGGTCGGCGGCGCGGCGGGTGGC
>JAFMQT010000084.1 GCA_017354515.1 Nocardia sp.
CACCGGCAGACCGGTCTCGGCGCGTACGATCTCCACCGCCCGATCCAGTTCGGCGTCGTAGAGTCGCAGGTCGCTGACGTAGTGCGGGGTCTGTCCGGCGCGACTGGACCGGCCGCACTTGCGCAGATCCAGGGCGTAGAACCGGTGACCTGCCGCGCTCATATGCTCGGCCAGGTGGCGCTGGAAGAAGTAGTCGGTGAATCCGTGGACGTAGAGCACCGCCCCCACCGCTTCGGTGGGCCCGGCCCGATGCCGGACCACGGTGGCTGTGATCGTGCCCTCACCGTCGGGATCGGGGCCGAGTTCCAGGGGTAGTTGCTGGTAGTCGCTGCCCAGCACATCGGGTTGCCAGGACCGCGTCGTCGTGGCAACCGGGGGCGTTTGCTTCATCACAGCTCCCACGATATTCGACCCGCTCAGGGGCATGCGTGCGGAACAACATGCCGACATTTCGGTGTGGCCGGGCACCGAACCGGGCATGGTGAGGGCAGAATCGAAGTCAGATGTGAACGGCGGGTAACCTGTTCCCCGCCCCATTACTGCCCGCGCTGGACAAGGAAGTCGATCACCCCGTGCCGAACGCTGCGATGACTGAAAAGACCGATGTAGTTCTCATCGGGGCCGGCATCATGAGTGCCACCCTCGGAGCGTTGCTACGTCAGTTACAGCCCGACTGGTCGATCACCATGTTCGAGCGGCTGGACGCGGCCGCCCCCGAGAGCAGCGACCCGTGGAACAACGCGGGCACCGGCCACTCGGCACTGTGTGAGCTGAACTACACACCGCAGAACGCCGACGGTTCGGTCGACATCACCAAGGCGATCGATATCAACGAGCGCTATCAGGTCTCCCGGCAGTTCTGGGCCTACGGCGCCGAGAACGGCATCCTTGACGATCCCTCCGGATTCATCAATCCCATTCCGCACGTGAGCTTCTGCCACGGCGCCGACGGTGTCGAGTATCTGCGCCGGCGGCACGCCGCGCTCTCGCGTCACCCGCTGTTCGAGGGCATGGAATTCATCGACGGCCAGGACGAATTCGCCGCCCGGCTGCCGCTGATGGCCAAGGGGCGCGATTACTCGAATCCGGTGGCGCTGAACTGGACCCAGACCGGAACCGATATCGATTTCGGATCGCTGAGCCGGCAGCTGCTGGCGTATCTGGGTTCGTCGGGGGTGGATATCGCCTTCGGCACCGAGGTGCTGAATCTGGCCAAGCAGTCCGACGGCAGTTGGACGATGAAGGTGCGCAACACCCGTACTCGCACCACCCGCAAGATCAACGCGAAATTCGTCTTCGTGGGCGCGGGCGGATACGCCCTGCCGCTGCTGCAGAAGTCCGGAATCAAGGAAATCCAGGGCTTCGCCGGCTTCCCGGTCAGTGGCCAGTTCCTGCGCTGCACCAATCCCGAGCTGATCGCCCAGCACCAGGCCAAGGTCTACGGTAAGGCCGCGGTCGGCGCGCCGCCGATGTCGGTGCCGCACTTGGATACTCGCGTCGTCAACGGTAAGCCGGGACTGCTGTTCGGCCCCTACGCCGGCTGGACGCCGAAGTTCCTCAAGGACGGCAAGTTCAGCGACCTGGTCAAGTCGGTGCGCCCGGGCAATCTGACGCCGATGCTCGGTGTCGCGGCCACCGAATTCGGCCTGGTGAAATACCTGGTCAGTGAATTGGCCAAATCGCAGTCCGGCAAGGTGAACACCATGGAGGAGTTCATCCCGCGCGCCGACGGGCACGACTGGGAACTGATCACCGCCGGTCAGCGCGTGCAGATCATCCGCCGCCAGGGTGCCGGTGGCGTCCTCGAGCTCGGCACCGCGGTGATCGCGGCCGGCGATGGTTCCATCGCGGGTCTGCTGGGTGCCTCGCCGGGTGCGTCCACCTGCGTCAGCGCCATGCTCGATGTGATGCAGCGGTGCTTCCCGCGCGAATATGCCGACTGGACACCGAAACTGAAGGAAATGGTGCCCTCGCTCGGGGTCAAACTGTCCGAGAATCAGGCGCTGTACCAAGAGGTCTGGGACTGGTCCACCAAGGCTCTGCGCCTGGGGCGGGACGCCGCGGCGACCGCGGAGCTCGCGCACAGCTGAAACATGTGATAGCAAGACGCGATGATGTCAACGGTGGTGCTCCGGCGGTCATGGGCTGCGGACCTGAATACCGAGACCCTGTACAGGCTGCTGAAATTGCGTGTCGAGGTGTTCGTCGTGGAGCAGAAATGTGCCTATCCGGAACTGGACGGTAAGGATCTGCTCCCGGAGACGCGCCACATCTGGCTCGACGACGAGGGCGAGATCATCTGCACCCTGCGGTTGCGCGAGGAGCACGACGACGGGGTGAAATCCTTCCGGATCGAGCGATTGTGCACGGCCACCGAGGCGCGCGGGCACGGATACACCACTCGGGTGCTGCAGGCGGCGCTGGCCGAAGTGGGTTCGGCCACTGTGCGACTGAACGCCCAGACCTATCTGGTCGACCTCTACACCAAACACGGGTTCGTCCTCGACGGCGAGGAGTACGAGGAGGACGGCATCGCGCACGTCGCCATGCGGCGCGGCTGAGTGCGGGTGCGCGCGGGCGTCGGACACCTCCCGCCTAGAGTGGGCTGGTGTCCGATTCCCGAGTTGCCACCGCATCCACGACCGGCGACGGTGACGTCGGTTTTCCGTTCTCCGCGGTCGTCGGGCAGGAGCGCCTGCAGCTGGCCCTGATTCTGTGCGCCGTGCATCCCGGAATCGGCGGGGTGCTCGTGCGCGGGGAGAAGGGCACCGCGAAATCGACCGTGGTGCGCGCGCTGGCGGCGCTGTTGCCGCCGGTCTCCGACGATCGCGGCCGGCGTCCGGCCCGGCTGGTCGAACTACCGGTGGGCGCCACCGAGGACCGGGTGGTCGGTTCGCTGGATCTGGAGCGGGTGCTGCGGGACGGGCAGCAGGCGTTCCGGCCCGGGCTGCTGGCCGCCGCTCACCACGGTGTGCTGTACGTGGACGAGGTCAATCTGCTGCACGACCATCTGGTCGATGTGCTGCTGGACGCGGCGGCGATGGGCCGGGTGCACATCGAGCGCGACGGGGTCTCGCATTCACATCCGGCGCGGTTCGTTCTGGTCGGAACCATGAATCCCGAAGAGGGAGAACTGCGTCCGCAGCTGCTGGACCGATTCGGCCTCACCGTCGATGTGGCCGCCTCCCGCGATGTGGACGTGCGGATGGCGGTGGTGCGCCGTCGCCTGGACTTCGAGACCGATCCGGCCGGATTCGCCGATTCGTTCGCCGCCGCCGACCGCGAGGTCGCCGACCGGATCGCGACCGCTCGAGAAGGTCTGGCGCGGGTCGTGCTCGACGATGTCGAACTGCGGCGGATCGCGGCCCTGTGCGCGGCCTTCGACGTCGACGGCATGCGAGCCGATCTGGTGGTGGCGCGGACCGCGACCGCGCACGCGGCCTGGCGCGGCGCCGACCGGGTCACCGTCGATGATGTGCGGGTCGCCGCGGAACTGGCGCTACCGCATCGGCGCCGCCGTGATCCGTTCGATGAACCGGGTATCAGCGACGAGCAACTCGACGAGGCCATGGACGAGGCCGGTCAGCAGGCCGAGCGGGCGCGCGCCGATAGTGACGGCAACACCGCTGATGGGCCGGACGCCGGCGATGCCACTCCGCCCGAGAGCGGCCCCCCGGACAACGACGGCCCGGACGATCCGGGCCCCGACGGCGGCGGACCCGATGACCCGGGCCCGGATGGCGGCGGGCCCGACAACCCCGGCGGCGGAGGCGGTTCGGGGGAGGGCACCGCGGGTATCGGGTCCGGTTCGCTCACTCGCCCGCCACGCTGGGAGATTCCGGGAGTGGGCGAAGGCGCGCCGGGCCGCCGGTCCCGCGCCCACACCCGGCACGGCCGGGTGGTGCGTTCGACCACCGACACCTCGACCGGACTGCATCTGCTCGGCACCCTGTTCGCCGCGGCCCCGCACCAGCACGCGCGCGGGCGCGTGCACGGACCGCTCGCCCTGCAGGCCGGCGATCTGCGCGGGGCGTATCGCGAAGGGCGCGAAGGGAATCTGGTGGTCTTCGTGGTCGACACCTCGGGTTCGATGGCCGCGCGGGATCGGCTCTCGGCCGTCACCGGTGCGGTGGTGGCGTTGCTGCGCGACGCCTATCAGCGCCGGGACAAGGTCGCCGTGATCACCGTGCGCGGTAGCGCCGCCGACGTGGTGCTGCCGCCCACCTCATCGGTCGATATCGCGGTGCGGCGCCTGACCGGTCTGCGCACCGGCGGTAAGACCCCGCTGGCCGCGGGGCTGCTGCGGGCGCACGAGGTCATCGCTCGTGAGCGGGTTCGCGATCCGCGGCGCCGGGCCATGGTCGTGCTGCTCACCGACGGCCGGGCCACCGGTGGCGTGGACCCGATCCCGCGTGCTCGAATCGCGGCGCGCCGGCTCACGAACGCCAGGGTGGCGGCGGTGGTGGTGGACTGTGAGCGGGGCATGGTGCGGTTGGGGCTGGCCGCCGAATTCGCTCGGGAACTGTGTGCCACCTATCTGCGGCTGTCGGAGCTGACCGGGGATTCGGTCGCCGCCGCCGTGAAATCCGGGCTCCCCGCGGGTGGTCTGGCCGCGTGAGGTCCGGTGGGCCGGTGTGCGAATGTGGAGCCCCGACTCGCGGGAGAAGGAGAGGCCAGCAATGCCCAAAGGTGTTCCGGAGACGATTCCCGACGACGGGCTGACGACCCGCCAGCGGCGCAATCAGCCGGTATTCGCGGTGCACACCGGTCCCGGTAAGGGAAAGTCGACGGCCGCGTTCGGGATGGCGCTGCGGGCGTGGAATCAGGGTTTCGACATCGCCGTCTTCCAGTTCGTCAAGAGCGCCAAGTGGAGGGTCGGTGAGGAGGCCGCCTTCCGCACTCTGGGCCGATTGCACGACGAGACCGGCGCCGGTGGGCCGGTCGAATGGCACAAGATGGGCGAGGGCTGGTCCTGGACGCGCAAACACGGCACCGAGGACGATCACGCCGCCGCGGCGCTGGCCGGCTGGCAGGAGATCGCCCGCCGATTGGCCGCCGAGCAGCATCGCTTCTACGTCCTGGACGAGTTCACCTACCCGCTCAAATGGGGCTGGGTCGACGTCGACGAGGTCGTCGAGACGCTGCGGTCGCGGCCCGGTAATCAACATGTGGTGATCACCGGTCGCGACGCCCCGCCGGCCCTGTTGGCGGTCGCCGATCTGGTCACCGAGATGACCAAGGTGAAACATCCGATGGACGCCGGGCGTAAGGGGCAGCGGGGGATCGAATGGTGATCGCGCCGGGGGACGTGCGATGAGCACCCGGGCCCTCGTCATCGCCGCGCCGGCATCCGGAAGCGGAAAGACCACGCTGGCAACCGGTTTGATCGGCGCTCTGCGGCGGGCCGGACATCGGGTCGCACCGTTCAAGGTCGGCCCGGACTACATCGATCCGGGCTATCACGCCTTGGCCGCCGGTCGGCCCGGCCGCAATCTGGATCCGGTGCTGGTGGGCGCCGACCGGGTGCTGCCGCTGTACCGGCACGGCAGCGCCGGATGCGATCTCGCGGTGGTCGAGGGCGTGATGGGGCTGTTCGACGGGCGGATCGACCGGGACAATCCCGCCCCCGTAGCCGAGGGGTCGACCGCGCAGGTCGCCGCGCTGCTGGGAGCGCCGGTGGTGCTGGTGGTCGATGCCCGCGGGCACAGTCAGAGTCTGGCGGCGCTGTTGCACGGATTCGCCACCTTCGACAGCGGGATACGGCTCGGCGGGGTGATCTTGAACCGGGTCGGCAGCGCGCGGCACGAGCAGGTGCTGCGGGAGGCCTGTGCCCGGGTCGGTCTGCCGGTGCTCGGCGCGCTGCCGCGGATGGGTGAATTATCCGTGCCCGCACGGCATCTGGGCCTGGTACCTGCCGCCGAGCACGGCTCGGCGGCGCACGCGGCCGTCGAGGCGATGACCGAACTGGTCGCGGCGAATATCGATCTGGATGCCGTGGCGCGGATGGCCGGCGGTAGCGCGGGCGGAGCCGCCTGGGATCCGGTCGCGGAACTGGCCGCCACGAACGGAGAACTCGACCGCGCCGCCGGCCAACCGGTCGTGGCGGTGGCGGGTGGTCCGGTATTCACCTTCGGTTACGCCGAACACCGGGAACTGCTAGAGGCCGCCGGGGCGCGGGTGGCGGTCTTCGATCCGCGGACCGGGCGGTTGCCCGCGGATGCGGCCGCTCTGGTCATTCCCGGCGGATTCCCCGAGGAGCATGCCGCCGACCTGGCCGCCAATACCCTCCTGCTGGGCGCGGTCGCCGAGGCCGCCGCCGCGGGACTGCCGGTGCACGCCGAATGCGCCGGTCTGCTGTACCTCACCCGGGAGTTGGACGGCCACCGGATGGCCGGTGTGCTCGACGCGACCGCGGCGTTCGGGCCGCGTCTGACCCTCGGCTATCGGGACGCGGTCGCGCTCACCGATTCGGTGCTGTGGCGGGCGGGAGAGCGGGTGCGCGGCCACGAGTTCCACCGCACCCGGCTGGTGACCACCGGATCGAATGATCCGGCCTGGGGATGGCACGGTGCGGACGGACCCGCCCGCGAGGGTGCTGCGCTCCATCGCGTGCACGCCTCGTATCTGCACACCCATCCGGCCGGAAACCCCACGGCGATAGCCCGTTTCGTCGCGGCCGCGGTTGAGTACGGCGCGGCCCGCGTCGATGCCTGAGCCGTGCGGCGACCTCGCCGGGGATCTGGTGGTGGGCATCGGGTTCCGGCCCGGGACCGATGCGCGACAGGTGATCGACGCGGTCCGGCAGGTGGCGGACCGACCACGGATCCGCTGCCTGGCAACGATCGACCGGCGCGCCGCGGAGACCGGATTCCGGGCGGCGGTGGACCGGTTCGGGGTCCCGCTGTGGTCTTTCACGCCGGCCGAACTGTCCGCCGTGGACGTACCCCATCCGGATGCCCGGACGCTGGCTGCGACCGGCACAGCCGGTGTGGCCGAGGCCGCGGCCGTCCTGGCGGCGCGGCACTATTGGACCGACGCGCGGATCCTGGTGCCCAAGAGCGTATTCGGCGGCGTCACCGTCGCGGTCGTGGCCCAGTGGGAACCGCCGACGGGGGTGGGCCGGATCGGAACCCGCTAACCGTCGGGAACGGCACTACGGCGCCACGGAATTCCAATCGGTGAATCCGGTGGGGTCGTGGCGGCCGATGGTGGCGTGCTCGAAAAGCCCCCACCCTTCGGCGTCACCGCAGCGCGCCTGGGCCACATGATCGGTCACACCCCACGGAATGCGCGCGGCCACGTCGTGATCGGTGAGATCGTAGCGGCTGGTCGAGGACCAGTCGTGGCCCTTCCACTGGCCGTGCTGCCAATCCGGATCGCCCCCGTATCCGCAGCCGATGTGCAGCGGTATCGCGGTATGCGTCCGGACCTCGATCGACAATGGTGACCCGTCGCCGGCGGTCGCCTCGATCCGGGCCGAGACCGGAATCCTGGTGCCCGAACGGTAGTCGAAATGGATACGTGGCCAGCCCAGTTGTTCGATCCGGCCGTCCGGCCACACGCGTGCCGCATCGTTGAGGGTGCGGAAGCCGTCCGGGTTCTCCTGCACGATGATCACGATGGCGAAGTCGTCGAAGCGCAGCGGCACATACAGCCACCAGAAGCCGCCGGCGGGCTCACTGGCGTCGCGGCCGGGCGGTTCGGTCTCGCCGACCGGCCGGATACCCCACGACCGGTCCCGCGTCCCGGTCCAGACCCCCGGATCGACGGTGATGTCCTCGCCGTCCACCCGCAGCGTGCCCGACCACGATCCCAGCTGGGCGAACCGGGAGGCGTCGATGATCGGTCTACTGCCCGTGTGGATCAGATGCGGCTGCTCCTGGATCGCGGGGAAGGAGCCGGTCCAGGTGAGGTCGAAGGCCAGGTCGTCGTGTTCGCAGATCAGCCTGATGCGCTGCAGCGGTTCGAGCACCTCGGTGCGGTAACCGCCCACCCGCAGGGACAGATCACGCGGCCCGAGGGCGTCGGAGAATCGGACGCTGCGCACGATATCGCCGCGCCGCACCGCCGCATAGGCATCGGTCACACCGAGATTCGGATACACTCCCATTCCGGTGACCAGCATGGTTCCGCCGTCGCGGTCGTGGGCGTTGAAATAGCTGCGGTCGTAGAAGTTTCGATCGCTGGTGGCCGCGCGGGCCAGCGACAGCGGGGTCTGATGAACCGGATATTCGTCCAGCGGTACGGGGGCCTTGTGGGCCGAGAACGCGTTATCTGCCATAAGTGATTCAATCCCACTGGTAGGTGCCGTCGAGCATGGCCTCGAGCAGCGTGCGGTGCATGACGTAGTCGTCGCGGTCGTCGGTATCGGTGTCCTCGCCGAAATGGATCATGCGGCGTTTGATCCGGCCCAGCACGATGCCGTGGCGGACCGCGGCGTAGACCAGATACCAGGTCAGATCCCCGAGTTTGTGGCCGCTCATCTTCTCGTAGTAGGCGACGACGTCGTCCCGGCGCTGATAATCGGGCAGACCGGGCTGATCGAAGCGGGTCGCGATGTCCTGGAAGAACCGGTGGATGAAGATCATCCACGCGACATCCAGTTCCCGGGGGCCGAGGGTGGCCATCTCCCAATCCAATACGGCGACCGGTTCGAACTCGTCGCCGAAGATGATGTTGCCGGGTCTGGCATCGCCCCAGTTGAGCACATCGGGTCCGGCGGCGGCCGGCCAATTGCGTTCCAGCCAGTCGAATCCGCGCTCCACCAGGGGAATCCGGTAGCCGTCATCGGCCAGTGCCCACCGATACCATTGCTGCTGCGCCTCGAAATGATCGCGCAGGCCGGAGGTTCCGGGCGCGTTCAGGACCCCGAACCGCTGCGCCGGATCGGCGATGGCATGCACCCGGGCGATGATGTCGACGGTCGCGCGGGTGATCCGCATGCGGTCCTCGGGCGCGGCGTCGAAGACCCAGCCGACGAACACGTACGGCGGATTGTCCTCGGGCACCCGGCCCTGGACCCGTTCCATGACGAAGAACGGGCTCCCCAGCACCGAGGCGTCGTGTTCCAGCCAGCACAGCGGCGGTACCGGGATATCGGAGTATTCGGCGACCGCGGCGATCACCCGGTACTGGGTATCGAGGTCGTAGTGCTGGAAGACCGGGAAGGCGCCCTCTTCGGGGGCCATCCGCGCCACATACGAGCCGGACCCGGCTGCTCCGTCGGGGCCCTCCCAGCTCGCCTCGAACAACACCGAGGAGCTCGACATTCCGCCGGCTTCGGGGCGGGAGATGGCGGTGATCACCGGTGTGGAAACACTGCCCACCCGCGGGCCCAGCCACTCGGTCAGGCGCCGGGACAAATCGCCGAGGTCACGGGCGCTGGTCGTCAGCTGCCACCGGCGTTCGGTATCGGAACCGGCATCGGGTTCGGTCGCCATCGCGGATCTCCTGCTGAAAGTATCTGAGCGCCAACCACTTACACCGGTCGTCGCCGTCGTGACACGGTGCTGCGGGGCGTTGGGAGAAAGGTAACCCCTGCGGCTCGGGTCCCGTGGGGATTCGAGGATGTACCGATGGCCCTCCCGATAGGTCCGTGCCCGAAACGTGATATCGATCACTATTGTGATACGCGGACCATCGTCGATGCGGTGTATTCGCTGAAGTATCGGCATGCGGCGGCCTGTCGCATCGGCGTCCCAGGTGGAGGGAAGTGGCATGGAGTCCTCGAGCGGTACCGGCCGGATGGGTGTGCGTGCGGGCGTGGCGATCGGGGTGGTCGCCGCGTCGATCCTCGCCGGGGCAGGGTCGGCCCAGGCCCGTCATATCGGCGCGTTCGATGTCGGCGGTGCGATCGAGCAGGCCTACGACCGGGCCGGTGGTACGGCCGCCCTCGGCAATCCGACCGGACCCGAATCCAACGCGCAGGGCGGCAAGTTCCAGGTCTTCGACCGCGGATGCTCGATCTACTGGTCGGTGGGGACCGACGCGCACGCGGTCTGCGGTCTGATCCGCGACAAGTGGGGTGCGCTGGGCTGGGAGCGCAGCCCGCTGGGCTTCCCGCTATCGGATGAGCGCCCGGCCGGCAAGGACGGCAGCGGCCGCGCCACCCAATTCCCGAGCGGGCAGATCCTGTGGTCGCAGGCCACCGGCGCGCACCCGGTCTGGGGTGCGATCCTGGCCCGCTGGCAGGAGGCCGGGTCCGACCGCGGCCGATACGGATTGCCCACCGGCGACGAATTCGACTACGAGGGCGGTAAGGCCCAGGACTTCCAGGGCGGGCGCATCACCTGGACGCCCTGATCGAAGCGCCCGCCTGACGCGGCGTTCTCATATCCGATAACGCGGTCTCTCTAGACGAGAACGTCATTTCCGGATATGGTCGATTTGTGCCAACCCAGAAAGCACTCGCGCCGGAAATCTCCACGTGGCCTGACGAGAATCCGCAGCTCATCGGTAGTAAGTGTGGCGCCTGCGCCGCAACCACCTTTCCCCTCCAGGAACGCTGTCCCCACTGCAGCGCGGCAGAGATGACGACACTGCTGCTGCCGCGCCGGGGCACGCTGGTGGCGTGGACGACGCAGGGATTCCCGCCTGGAGCCCCGTACGCCGGGCCCACCGGCGAGGCGTTCGTCCCGTTCGGTGTCGGTCTCGTCCAGCTCGGCGAGGGCGATGACGCGGTCGTCCGGGTCGAGGGCCGGCTCACCGAGAGCGATCCGGCCAAGCTCACGTTCGGAATGGATGTCGAGCTCACCATGATCCCGTTCACCACCGACGACGAAGGCAACGACGTCGTCACGTTCGCGTTCCAGCCGGTGTGAGAGGAGCTGCGTGATGACCAACGACGTCGCGATCATCGGGGTGGGTATCCACCCCTTCGGACGGTTCGACAAGAGCGCGGTGCAGATGGGCGCCGACGCGATCCAGGGTGCGCTGACCGATGCCGGAATCGATTGGAAGCAGATCCAATTCGGAGTCGGCGGCAGCTACGAGGTGTCCAATCCGGACGCTGTCACCCGGCTGGTCGGGCTGACCGGCATCACCTTCAGCAATGTGTTCAACGCGTGTGCCACGGCCGCGACCGCCATCCAGGTCTGCGCCGATACCATCCGGCTGGGCAAGTACGACATCGGTATCGCGATCGGACTGGACAAACATCCGCGCGGTGCGTTCACCGACGATCCGGCCAAACTCGCACTGCCGCAGTGGTATGCGGAGAACGGGCAGTTCGTCACCACCAAATTCTTCGGCATGAAGGCCAACCGCTACCTGCACGACCACGGCATTTCGCAGGCCACGCTGGCCAAGGTCGCGGCCAAGAACTTCCGCAACGGTGCGCTGAACCCGAACGCGTTCCGGCGCAAGCCGATTCCCGAGGAAACAATCCTGGGTGCGCCGGTGCTGAACTACCCGCTCACCCAGTACATGTTCTGCGCTCCGGACGAGGGCGCCGCCGCGGTCATCATGTGCCGCGGCGATATCGCCAAGCAGTTCACCGACAAGCCGGTCTACGTGCGCTCCACCGAGATCCGCACCCGCCGCTACGGTGCCTATGAGGTGCACGCCACCTCGGCGCCCATCGAGGAGGACGTCTCGCCGACGGTCTACGCCTCCAAGGCCGCCTTCGAGGCCGCCGGAGTCGGTCCCGAGGACGTCGACGTGATCCAGCTGCAGGACACCGATGCCGGCGCCGAGGTGATCCATATGGCCGAGGCCGGTTTCTGCGCCGACGGCGACCAGGAGAAGCTGCTGGCCGAGGGCGCCACCGAAATCGGCGGGGCATTGCCGGTCAACACCGATGGTGGGCTGATCGCCAATGGCGAGCCGATCGGTGCGTCGGGTCTGCGGCAGATGCACGAACTGGTGCGCCAGCTTCGCGGGGAGGCCGGCGAGCGCCAGGTTCCGGGTGCGCCGAGGGTTGGTTTCGCGCAGGTCTACGGCGCACCGGGCACCGCGTCGGCGACGGTGCTCTCGGTCTGAGCCACATCGTGGCCGGGTGCTCCGCCCTCCCACCGGTGAGCCGGTGGGTGCGTGCGGAGTGCACCGGCGCGGGCCGTAGGCTCGAGTCTTGTGCCGAATACGACAGATGAGCAGCGCGATGTCGTTCAGAGCCGCGATGTCGACCAGAGCCGCGACGTCGACCAGAGCCGCGACATTGACCAGAACGAGGGCGACCCGAACTATGTAGCGGGCCTTGATCTGGCGGGCCGTCGGGTCGTGGTCGTGGGCGGCGGCTCGGTGGCCCAGCGCCGGCTCGGACTGCTCGTGGCCTGCGGCGCCGATATCGAGGTCATCAGCCGCAGCGTGACCCCCGCGGTCGAGGGTATGGCCACCGGCGGGCAGATTCGCGTGACGCTGCGCGAATACCGCGACGGTGATCTGGACGGCGCCTGGTACGCCATCGCCTGCACGGACGAACCGGAAACCAACGCTGCCGTCGTCGCCGAGGCCACCGATCGGCGCGTGTTCTGTGTGCGCGCCGACAATGCCCGCCTGGGCACGGCGGTCACCCCGGCGACCGCCCGGTACGACGGCATGACCCTGGCGGTCCTGGCCGGAGGGCGCCATCGGCGTTCGGCGGCCGTGCGCAACGCGCTGCTGGAGGCGCTGCAATCCGGGGTGGTCGCGGACAACTCCGAACCTGCCACACCCGGGGTCGCCCTGGTCGGCGGCGGGCCGGGCGATCCGGATCTGATCACCGTGCGCGGCCG
>JAFMQT010000358.1 GCA_017354515.1 Nocardia sp.
TTCTACGAAAGTTTCACCAATCTCGACGAATTGCTGACGACCGTTCTCGAGACCACGGTCCGGCGCTGCCGCGACGCCCTGCTGACCGCACTGGGCAACGCCCCCGCCGAACACGATCTGCTGTTCGGGCATGTGGTACGCGCCTTCACCGATTTCCTGACCGAGGACCCCCGGCGCGGCCGCATCCTGTTCGTGGAATCGCTGGCCACCCCGGCCCTGACCCGGCGCGGCGGCGAATTGGTCGCGCTCATCACCGGCCCGATCGCCGGTGTCATCGCCGCCGACGACGCCGAGACCGGCGCACCCGACGACACCGACGTCAACCTGAACGCGATGGCCATCTTCGGCGCGCTGGCCTACTGCTATCGGCCGTATCTGATCGGTGAGATCAACGTGGATCGCGAACGCTTCGACAACCACGCCGCCTCGATCATCCGGCAATTGCACGTGGTGCGCTCGACGCCCACGGCCTGAACGCGCAAATCCCCTATCGGCAGCGCCCGCGAACCTTGCCTCGTCCACCCTTCCGTAGTAGCGTCCAGACACGTGTCCATCCCGGATGGATCCGGAATTGCGGAAGGATTTGTCATGACCTTGGTGAAGCCGCGGCAGGTCTCCGGTGGCGCCCACGAGCACGGCCACCTGGAAGAGTTCCGCACCGATCCGATCGCGCTGATGCGGCGGGTCCGCGAGGAATGCGGCGATGTCGGCCAATTCGAACTGGCCGGCCGGCACGTCATCCTGCTCTCGGGCGCCCAGGCCAACGAATTCTTCTTCCGCGCCGCCGACGAGGATCTCGATCAGGCCGCAGCCTATCCGTTCATGAAACCGATCTTCGGTGAGGGCGTGGTGTTCGACGCCAGCCCGGAGCGGCGCAAGGAAATGCTGCACAACTCCGCGCTGCGCGGGGACATGATGCGCGGGCACGCGGCGACCATCGAGAAGGAGGTCGACCGCATGATCGCCGGGTGGGGCGAGGAGGGGGAAATCGACCTGCTCGACTTCTTCGCCGAACTGACCATCTACACCTCCTCCGCCTGCCTGATCGGCAAGAAGTTCCGCGAGGAACTCGACAGCCGGTTCGCGCACCTCTACCACAATCTCGAACGCGGCACCGACGCGCTGGCCTACGTCGATCCGTATATGGATATCGAGAGCTTCCGCATCCGCGATGAGTCCCGGGCGCAGCTGGTCGAACTGGTCCAGGCGATCATGCACGACCGGATCGCGAATCCGCCGCAGGACAAGGAGGATCGGGATCTACTCGATGTGCTGGTGTCGGTGAAGAAGGAGGACGGCACCCCGCACTTCTCGGCCAGCGAGGTCACCGGCATCTTCATCTCGATGATGTTCGCGGGCCACCACACCACCTCCGGCACCGCGGCCTGGTCGGTCATCGAACTGCTGCGCCACCCGGAGGTGCTCTCCGGTGTCGTACAGGAGTTGGACGAGCTCTACGCCGACGGCAAGGAGGTCAGTTTTCACGCGCTGCGTCAGATTCCGCAGCTGGAAGCGGTACTGAAGGAGACCCTGCGGCTGCATCCGCCACTGATCATTCTGATGCGCGTGGCTCAGGGTGAGTTCGAGGTGTGCGGGCACCGGATCGAGCCCGGCGACCATGTCGCGGCCACTCCGGCGATCTCCAACCGCATCGCCGAGGACTTCCCCGATCCCGACCGCTTCGATCCGGGCCGTTATATCGACCCGAACCAGGAGGATCTGGTCAATCGCTGGACCTGGATCCCGTTCGGCGCGGGCCGGCACCGCTGCGTGGGCGCGGCATTCGCGCTGATGCAGTTGAAGGCGATCTTCTCGGTCCTGTTGCGGGACTGGGAATTCGAGATGATCCAACCGTCGGACAGCTACCGCAACGACCATTCCAAGATGGTGGTGCAGTTGCAGCAGCCGTGTACCGTGCGCTACCGCCGCCGCGCCCGAACCTGAGCGAATTCCTCGACAGGCCGGGAGCCCTTATCGAGTAGATCCACACTTCCGGCCATAATGGTGCTATGCACACCGTTGAAACGCCCGAGGTCCGCAGCTGGAACTTCGCCCGCGGAATAGCCAGCGTCGTGGTCATGGCGGAATTCGCGGCGGAATACGGGGTGCCGACGACGCGACTGCTGGCCGGATCCGGGATCACCGAGGCCACCCTCGACGATCCCGGCGTCCAGATTCCGGCCGAGGCCGAATTGACGGTGGTCCGCAATCTGGTCGCCGCGCTGGGCGATCGACCGGCGCTCGGCGTCGAGGTCGGACAGCGCTACCGGCTCAGCACCTTCGGCATCTTCGGATTCGCGTGTGTCACCAGTCCCACACTGCGCGAGGCGATTTCACTGGCCATCCGCTATTATCGGCTCGGATTCGCCTTCTGCACACCGGTGGTCGAATACCGGCGCGAGGATGTGGTCGCCTGGATTCAGCACGAACTGATTCCCGCCGACGTCCAACGGTTCCTGGTCGAGCGCGATATCGTCGCCATGCACCGGGTGATGGCGGACCTCCTCGGACACGATTTCGCCTTCGCCCGAATCGAATTCGGCTACAGCGAACCGTCCTACGCGCGTCGTCTGGAAAGTGTGCTGGGCGCGCGGCCCAGCTTCGGCCACGCCCACACCATGTTCACGGTCTCCCCCGAACTGCTGAGCCATCCGCTGCCGCAGGCCAATCAGCAGACCTGGTCGGTCTGTATCGCGCAGTGCCGGGATCTGGTGCAGCGCCGCAGCGCACGCACCGGAATCGCCGCCGAGGTGCGCGAACGGCTGCTGCCGGGCAGTGGCGCGACCGGGATCACCACCCCGCCACCGATCGACACCGTGGCCCGCGACCTGAATATGAGTGTGCGCACCCTGCGCCGCCGCCTGACCGATGCCGGGACCAGCTACCGGGTCCTGCTCGATGAGGTCCGCCGGACACTGGCCCAGGAGATGCTGACCGGAACCCCGCTGACGATCGACGATATCGCCATCCGATTGGGGTACGCGGAGGCGACGCCGTTCATTCACGCCTTCAAGCGGTGGACCGCGACCACGCCGGCGGCATACCGGCGTGACCGCAAATATTGATTTTCTGACCGCCGCTGTCTCCCCCGTGACGTGCCGCACGCCTACGGTATTCACCAGCCGGTACGCAGGAGAAAGGATGCCCAGGATGGGGTTCGACTACGACGTCGTGGTCATCGGATCGGGATTCGGCGGCAGCGTCAGCGCCTTGCGCCTGACCGAGAAGGGATACCGGGTCGGCGTACTCGAGGCCGGTCGGCGCTTCGCCGACGACGAGTTCGCCAAAACCTCCTGGCGGGCCCGCAAATTCCTGTGGGCCCCGCGGCTGGGCTGCTTCGGCATCCAGCGCCTGACCCTGCTGAAGGACACCTTCATCATGAGCGGCGCCGGGGTCGGCGGAGGGTCGCTGGTGTACGCCAACACCCTTTACGAGCCCCCCGCGAAATTCTTCGCCGATCCGCAGTGGTCGCACATCACCGACTGGGGCGAGGAACTGTCCCCGCACTACGACCAGGCCAAACGCATGCTCGGTGTCACCACCAATCCGGCGACCACGGCCTCGGACCGGGTCCTGAAGGAGGTCGCCGACGAGTTGGGCGTCGGCGACAGCTACCGGTCCACCCCCGTCGGAGTGTTGTTCGGCGGCAAGGGAACCCGGCCCGGCGAGGATGTCCCCGATCCCTTCTTCGGCGGGGCCGGGCCGGCACGGCGCACCTGCACGCACTGCGGCGAATGTATGACCGGCTGCCGGCACAACGCCAAGAACACCCTGGTCAAGAACTATCTGTATCTCGCCGAACAGGCCGGCGCCACAGTCCACCCGTGCACCACCGTGGTCGACGTGGTGCCGCTGCCCGCGGGCGGTTACCGGATCGACACAGTGCGCACCGGGCGCTGGGTTCGCAAGGCGCGCCGCAGTTTCACCGCCGAACAGGTGATCTTCGCCGCGGCCGCACTGGGCACCCAGCGACTGCTGCACCGCTTGCGCGACCGCGGTTCGCTACCGAATATCTCCGATCGGCTCGGTTACCTGTCGCGTACCAATTCCGAAGAGCTGCTGTCGATCCGCAGTCGAAACGGTGATACCGATTTCACCCGGGGCGTGGCCATCACCTCCTCCATCCACCCCGACGCCGACACCCACATCGAACCGGTGCGCTACGGCAAGGGCAGCAATGTGCTCTCGCTGATGTGCACCGTCATGTACGACGAGGACGGACGGACCTCCCGGACCAAGCTGTGGTGGCGTGAGATGCGCAGGCGCAGGCGGGATCTGCCGACGATCCACAATCCGCGGCACTGGTCCGAACGGATGATCGGCCTGCTGGTCATGCAGTCGGTGGACAATTCGCTCACCACCTACACCACCAAAGGCTTTGCGGGCAGGCGCAAGATGACCACCAAACAGGGTGAGGGCCGGCCCAATCCGACCTGGATCCCCGCCGGTCACGATGTCGGCAACCGGGTCGCGGAGAAGATCGACGGCATCCCGACCGGCAGTATGTCGGCGCTGTTCGGAATTCCGATGACCGGTCACTTCATCGGCGGGTGCGCGATCGGTGACTCACCCGACACCGGGGTGGTGGACCCGTATCAGCGGATGTACGGCCATCCGGGCCTGCACATCATCGACGGCTCGACCATTTCGGCCAACCTCGGCGTCAATCCGTCCCTGACCATCACCGCACAGTCCGAGCGCGCGGTCTCGCTGTGGCCGAACAAGGGTGAGCCCGACCGGCGCCCCGACCTGGGTGCCCCCTACCGGCGGCTGGCCCCGATCGCCCCGAAATCACCGGTGGTACCCGAGAGCGCGCCCGGCGCGCTGCGGTTACCGATCGTCGGTATCAACTGACCGCCGACGGTCACCTGAGCGGCTGGGCGCGCCTATGCTGGCGCCGGTGAACATGCCAGCCGATCACCTGTCCGGCCATCCCGATTCGGTTACCGCCGTGGGACCGGAGGACGACGCCTCGGTCACCGGCGTCGGGCCCGCCGAGACCGCCGCGATCTGGAACTCGGTGTGCGACTGGTACCGCATGGGTACCACCCCGGCGATCCAGATCTGCCTGCGGCGTGGTGGCGGGATCGTGCTCAATCGCGCGATCGGCCACGGCTGGGGCACCGCGCCGGCCGGCGGACCGGATACCGCACGCGTCCCGATCACTGTCGACACCCCATTCTGTGGCTTCTCGACCGCCAAGGGGGTGGCCGCGGTGGTCATGGCCATGCTCATCGAACAGGG
>JAFMQT010000085.1 GCA_017354515.1 Nocardia sp.
GCCCTGGGCCAAGCGCGACTCAATTACTATGGCGTCTCCTACGGCACCTACCTCGGGTCGGTGTATACCCAGATGTTCGGCGACCGGGTAGGCCGGTTCGTGCTGGACAGCGCGGTCGACCCCGACCGCTTTCCGTTGCGGATGTTTCAGGATATGGGCCCGATCAACGAGTTCGCCCTCGACGACTGGGCGGCCTGGGCGGCCCGCCACGACCGCGACTACCACTTCGGCAGCACCGCCGAGCAGGTTCGCGCGTTCGTGGAGAACGTGATCCACCGGGCCACCGCGCATCCTGTGCTGAGCGCGCGACCGTTCAACCTGATCGACGAGCACACCGTGCCGATGATGCTGCTGGCGTTGCTGTCGAACCCGAAGGCGAACGCCGCCCTGGCCGACGTCCTGACCACCGTGTCCAAGGGCGTGAATGGACAGCCGGTCGATATGGCGTTACTGGCGAAAAAGACGCTCGGCGCCGCCCCGATTCAAGCGTCCGGTATGGCTGCGGTGATGTGTGGCGACCGGGCCGCTCCACGCGATGCCAACTGGTACTACCGCAATATCGCCGCCACCCGCACCACCCAGCCGGTCTTCGGGGCGTTTGCCAACAACATTACCGCGTGTGCGTACTGGCCCGACCCGCTCGAACCGCCGACGGTGGTCCACAACGATGTCCCTGCCTTGGTTCTGGCCACCGTCCATGACACTCGGACCGCCTATTCCGAAGGTCTTGCCCTGCACCGGGATCTGACGGGGTCGCGGCTTATCACACTGGCCGACACCAGGATCCACGGCGCGTTCCGGACCGGTTTGAGCCCGTGCGTGAACGATGCGGTGAACGGTTACCTCGCATCCGGTGTACTTCCGGCCACCGACTACACCTGCGAACCGGATCCCAGCTATTTCCCGCGGTAATAGTGCGTTTGAGGCCGTGCCGTACCTACATCAGATTCCATATCAGGCCGGGCGTGTAGATTACCAGGAGCCCGAGCGCAACCCCGGCCAACGAGAGCCCCAACCCGGCCCCTGCCTGACGCGGTCGACCACGAATAAGCAGCAAAACAACCAGAACCAGAATGTAAACTGGTAGAACAAATATATAAAATGCCCACAATCCGGTCAAATAAAGCGTCAGAAGTACGTCGAAATTTAGGAAGACCCCAATACACCCAGCCCAGAAGGAAGCTGGCCCGAACCACCTTCGCCGCAACTGACCATTAATATGGTAAGAAATTAAAATCACCCCAGACTGGTGACAAGTTTAATGATCCCTAATGCCAACGGTACTGTTAGTAGCAGAATCGACGCAGCAAGAACTCCTGATGCGGCGCCCATAGCTGTCGACGTGCGGCGTCGGGCAACCAAAATCGCCACCAGAAATCCGATCACCAGAACAATCGACAGGGAAATGGCGGGCAGACTGAGAAAGTATCGATCAATGGCAACCTGCAGTGGCACGAAAATCGCGAGTTGCGCAGCCGGCCAGAGACAAACCGCCAAAGTCGCCGCTCGCCAGTCGCACTCACGCCCAGCCGCCATCAGGCCGTTCCCTCGGGAGCAGGAGGCTGAGGAACCATTGGCGGATTGTTCACCTGACCGAACGGTGCCGACGGCTTCTGACCGCCAGGAACGCGTACGTCATATTCGGGGTTCCAACCATCAGGCTCGTTGAATTGCTGAAAGATATTCCCGCCCTGTCGGCCGACATCATGATGAAAAGGCAAGTTCATACCGGGGCCGAACGAGTCTCCGACAGCGGCAGGGTCGATGGCAACCGTCCGGGGCGGAAATCCGGGCCGATCCTGATATGCCTCTAACGATGGATAGTCCGTACGCGTGCCATTCACCTCAACCCCATTCGCGCTGGGAGTAAAAACCAGATCTCCATTTACGGTTACCGTGTGACTGGACAATAACGAATGGTCCTTTGCAACGCCCGGCGCGAACGGGTTTACCGCATCGTACTGGACGCGTACCGCGCCATCGGGGTTCTGCCAGACCTTCCCCTCAGGGGCCGCAACCTCAACCCTCCCCGGCGTGCCATCGCCATTCTGTACTACCGACGGGTTCTGACGCATGACAACTATGCCGTTTTCGTAGTCGACGTAAGTAGTAACCCGGTTATGTTCCGGATCGAAATTCGGATCGGCAGTCCGATTATCCCCGCGCTCACGTTCCGCCAGGCGGTCTGGGTGCAAGGGGTCGACCTTAGGATTCGTGACATCCCGCTGTTCGATGTATTGACCGACTCTCACAACCCCTTGTCCTGGAACAGGTTTGATCCGCACTACACGAATCTCTGGGGATACTCCCTGGTAATCCGGATTGTAGCTCTTCGGATTGAGGACCTCGGCAGTTGCCCAGTCGGTTGGGCTCGCCGGCGGGTGTCCGAATGCTTGCTGGAATGCGGCCGCTGAAGTACGGATCCGGTCCGGATTTGCGCGTGCGTCCGTGGATCTGTCCTGTTTGATCCTTGTGTTGGCAAACCTCAGTGCGGATGATGGCGCCAACCCAGACAGTTCGTCATTTGCCGCTGCAATGGCTGCACCCCACCGCGCGTCGGCTGTCTGCAGTGTGGTGACCAGACCGGCCAGGCGAGCCAGTTGAATTCCAGCCTCGGAATCCCAGTCGTCGATCCCTGAGACCACCCAGTTGTCAGCGACCGCGACCGGTGCGACAGCATAGATGTTCAGGATCGTCTTAATTTCCGCGACCGGATATTCGATGTCCCGGGCTGCACCCGCGCACGCGCCTGCCAAATCATCATATGCGGTGGCGACCGCGCGAATCTGCGCCTGCTCGCGATCCGCTTTGTCACCAGCCGCGCGGGCGGCCGCTCCGTCCCACGACAAACTGTCATGAACGGTGGTGTGCATCTCGTTGGACGCCCGGATGATCGTGTCGGCGATCTTGGTGGCACGGTCGGCCACCCCTCGCAGACCAGACGTATCGATGGCCTGAATGTCTCGTGGCGTTACCACGACGTCTATTTCCCACCGTGCGGGTCACCGGAATTCAGATCCGGTATCGCGGCAAGCCGCTGCGCGGCCTCGAGATCGGTGCCGTGGAACGAATCGGCAGATAACTCCAGTACAGCCGCGAACTCATTGAATCGCGCTTTCAGCACATCCTTCGCCTGCCGACTCGCTGGGTCAGATTTGTCGAGTTCGGCACCGACTGCCAAACCCTTTAACACATTAGCCACCGGTTCCGCGGCCAACTGGGGCGCGCTATCGATTTCAGTGGGCAACTGAGCTAAAGCCCCTGCCGCAGCGCGCAATCCATCCGGATCCACTCGAAACGCCATGATCCCCTCCTGCAATATCCGGTTCGAAGCCGAGCCAACACACGTATGCCAGCGACGTGTTCAGAGTATCCGGTTGTCGTCGAGTCCGAGCCTCGAGACGGCCTCGGTGGGGTGCACCCCACCGAGGCATTCACTCCGGGTGATCGAACCGGCCGGACTCTACCGCAGTTGTGAAGGTGTCCCACTGCCCGGCATTAAAAGCCAGGACCGGGCCCGTTCGATCTTTCGAATCCCGCACGCCGACAATGCCTTCGGCGAGGAAGGCCACCTCCACACAGTCTTGACCGCCCCCACTGTGGCTGCTCTTGAACCAACGGGCACCGGATAGATCAACGTTCACGTTCATGCTCCCTTGCCAACTCACGCAGCAGGTCTCTGCTCGCCCGCTCATTGAGGGTCGCCGACTGGAGAACCCCGTAACCTGCACGATACCGCCCGACATCGTCGGCGTCTTCGAAGTACATTGCGCCGGTGAAGGCCTCCGCGTAGACGACTGTCGGCTCGGTCTGTTCACCTCGGGGGTTACAGCTGAACTCCAGAATTGTGAAAGCGCCGGTAGGGTGCCCTGCCGGGAGTCCTGCGCGGAATGGGAGTACCCGGATATCGATGTTGGGCTTGGTGCCCAGGTCGGCGAGGTGCCGCAGTTGGCGGGCCATCGTTTTCCACGAGCCGACCGTGGTCCGCAGGCACGATTCGTGCAGGATCACCTCCAGCTCGGCGGGCTGCGTCTTTCGATTGATGACTCCCTGACGGCGGACGCGCACCCCCACCCGCCGGTCGAGCTCATCCTCACTATCGTCAGGGAAGTACAGCCGATCGAGGGTGCGCGCGTAATCGGGAATCTGCAGTAGCCCCGGAATTACGCACGGCTGGAACGACCTCATCTGCCGCGCTGCCGATTCCAGCCCCATGTAGACATCGAAATTCGGCGACAGCAGCGCACCGTAGGCATGCCACCAATTCTTGACCGCCGCCTGTTCGGCCAGCGCCACCAGATCGGCGGTCTGCTCGGCCCGGAGCTGGTAGATCTCGCAGAGCAGCGTCACGTCGTGGGTGCGGATGCGGTCGGTCTGCCCCTTCTCCAGACGCTGCAGCGTCGACTTACCCCACTGCATCAACTTCGCCGCATCGACCAGGGTGAGGCCGATGGATTCGCGGCCTTCACGCAGATGCCGTCCCAGTTGCCGACGTGGCAGGGTGCTGTCGATCGCGGGCATACACGTCCCCTCTTGACTCATCCGGATTTCCCACCTCGGGAAAATATACCTATCGGCTATGGACTGCGTGCATGGGTTTTCGGCAATTCTCGCCAACATCGTGCGGCTGCCGGCAGCAGCGATGCCGATGCGTTCGGATGGAGCCGCGCCCGGTGCGTGTCGCAGGTGCCATTCCCCTTACGGCACACAGGAATCAGCGAACAGGCCCGCAGAATCCGCCGGGCGCGTCTACACCGCCGCATCCGCCTTGAACCGTCTCGTTAGCCGACCTTCGAAAGGTGCCGATGGATCACGCCCAGCTCGCTGAGACCGCGCAGCTCGTCTCGACCTACAACCGTGATCACGACCTCGGCGCGACAATGCTCGACGGCGGAGCCATCGCTACCTGGATCGGGTCGGTTCGAGGACGAGTTTATGCATTGCGCGCGGAAGCTGACATCGGCGCGCTGATACATCTGCGCCTCAGCGAAATAGGTTGGCACACACAGACTATCGCCGATGACCGCACCGGCGGTTGGTACTTCCTTGTCCGCCTGGACCTGCACCGCGAGACATTCTTGGACCACCATCGACGACTACGGAGCGAACCGCAGTCACCAATATCCCTTTCAGCACCAGGGAATCTGCTCATCCTCCCTTCGCCCTGCAACCGCGGATCACGATGCTGGAAAGAGCTACCGGCCGGAACTGGTCGATTGCGGATGTCTGCGGTGCTCAACATTGCCGAGCAAATGATCCCCCGCTGACCGGGCAGTAGATCGCCCTCCCAGACCGGTGTCGCCCAAGTTCCGCCGGCCCCTCGCGACGGGCGAGCACACCGAGGATCTGATCGTCGGTATATGCATTATCGACGCCGCTGCCGGAGGGCTTCGTCGGCGACCGCACAATTGCATGGGGTATGACCTGCCGGTAAGGTCCTCGCTGTGCACGTGCGCGGGGCGGGACGATCCACTTGCCCTGAGCATGCAGGGGATCCAGTACCGGCAGCGGGAGGGCCTATGTCCGGCAAGGCAACTGCGGTGGCGGCGACCGTTCTCGCGGTAGGCGGGTTCACGGTTGCGGGATGCGGGTCCAGTGGTGGGGATTCGGCCCCAGCGACGGGGTCGTCCACCGCGTCCGCTGCAGCTGAGGTGCCCGCCGGGTACGACCCGTGCAATGACGTACCTCAGGGTGTATTGGACGCGCTTCAGCTGCACATGAAAATCCCGGCAAAGGACACAGCTGACGACGGGACGGCGTGGCGCGGTTGCCAGTGGGTCAAATCCAACGCTTACGGCGTCGCGATTACGATCACCGGCGCCACCCTCGACACGGTTAAAGGCAAGTACCCCGATGCCCAGCAGTTCACCATCGCCGGTAGACCTGCGCTGTCGAGCCGCCAACTAGCCGACCATACGCCCCGACAGTGCACGGTGAATGTTCAAATCAAGGGCGGCAGCTTGGACATCTTCCTTTCGGATAATGACGGGCCGGAAGACTCCTGCGGCCTAGCCCGGAATATCGCCGAGCAGGTGACGCCCACACTGCCCCCAAGCCTGTGAATATGATCGTGCATCTTTACCTCCGGGAGGGATCTGATGGCTGACCGAAACCCGAGTACCGCGCCCGCGCCACGTCCGTTCGCGAAGATGCTGGACGACGCTGCGGCGGGTCGAATCAACGTTCGGATGGACCTGGAACAGTTCGTATATCTAGACCGCGACTGTCAGACATTCCTGGATACGATCAAACAAATCAAGGTCCTGGCAGATCGAGTTGGACGTATGGATACGTGGGGCCTCGGGGAACACTCGCGAACGCCTGATGGGAAGACCCTCGTGTCCGGCGCAACACTCGTGCACCGCTTTCGCACCAAAGCCGGCCAATCCACTGACACCGACGGCAACAGCGTGTGCGCCATTATGAATGCTCACCAACGAGCGGTCGAGGACATCCAGGAAACCTACCGCCGCATCCGCAAGAACATCACCGATCAGGATGCTGATGCCGCGGCCCGCTACGCCCAGTTGGAGAAGACGCTGCCGCAACAACCGCCGGTGAATCCAGCCCCGTTCTCGATTCCGTGCAAGCCGTGACCAGATAGTGCAAGGGGGAGTAATGACCAATCCTGATCCGAAAGGCTATGAGCCACAAGGCATTCACAGTAGTGAGCGGGCACAGTCCTGGGGTAATGGCGAACTCAAGGATATTTTCGATGCGCTGGTGCCGCGCAACGCCTTCGAGAGTTCACAGGATTTCGCGCAAATGGCCACACTCTGGCAGCAGGGGGTCGAGACTTTCGCGCGGTCTATCAACCGGTCGATTGCCGAAGCGTGGGAAGGGGCTTCGGCGGAGGCAGCGAAGAATTCCATCGGGAACTACAGCCAGCAAGCCCAAGGGTTGACCTCGCCGCTGCAGGAACTGGCCACCCATATGAACGACACCGCCGAAGCCATCGGCAGGACCAAGGGCGGAATTCCGGACCCGGTGCATATCGACGCCACCTCCTGGCTGAATCCATATCACCGGTGGACCCTCGAGAAACAGCAGGGCGAACACCGGCAGGAAGCCTGGGATGCGTTCATCAATCACTATGTCACCCCGCTCGGGCAGATAGACCAGAAAATCCCGGTCCTCCCTGCACCCGCAGATCCCGCTCGTCCACCGGATGCCGTACCTGGCAATCCCGGTGGTAGTCAAGAACATTCGCCGATGCCCGGCGTCGGCGGGCAGGCTGTGCCGCCGGGCGGCAGACCCGGCGGCAGCGGTCCGGGAGACCATCAACCCGGCGAGCACGCCGATCAGCAACCCGACAGCTCCCACAACCCATCCGCCGCCAGCCTACAGAGCAAACCTGGTGGTGTGGACGGGAATTCGGCACCCACATCAGGTCCGGATCCCACCCACGCCTCCGGGCTCGATCCCAGCGATACCGCGACAAACCCCAGCGGCGTGGGCGCCGGATCGCTCGACGGCGGAACCGGAAGACCCGGCGGCGGATCCGGAATACCCGGCGGCGGTTCCGGAGTTCCGGGCGGCGGATCCGGCGGAAGCGAGCGCGGCGAGGCCGCCGGTCCTGGACGCAGTGTCCCCGGCACGGGGATTCCCGGCGTGGCCAGCACACCAGCAGCAGCGGGGATGCGTGGCGGGGCAGCGGGGACCGCGGGCATGCCTGGCATGGGCATGCCGGGCACCAAAAAGGACAAGGCCGACGACGAAAAGGAACACCGCAGCCCCGACTACCTCATCAATGCCGACAACGCCCGCGACCTGATCGGCGAGGAGCCGCGCACCCTGCCCGGCGGCGTGATCGGCGGTCACCAGGCGGACAACGACCGGCCCCAGGAATAATCGGGCCATGCCTGAATGGTATTGGGAAGGCGATGATTTCGCCGCACTCTGGTACAGCGACGCCAACGACCGCATCCCGAACATCTTGCGGTACACCAGCAAGTTCACGTATCAGGGCGATTTCGAGCGGCATCGAGCCGACGTGCTGTGCCGATACGACACTGACGAATTCGAACGAATTCAACATGCCCTGAACACCCTTACCCATTCCGATATGCGGATCGAAATACCGGGTGGCACAAGTAAATACAAGGGAAGCCGAGGTGTCGACCGGATCCATCGGATCATCGGCGCCCGCACCGACCACTACGGCGCGATCCTATATCAGCGCACCCAGGGTGACACCGACGGCCTGATCCGGCTAAGGCTGTGCCGCGCCGACCATCTGGCAACCCGTGTCGTCGAAGCCCTGCCGAACCGCCCGCCCGGCAAGAGGCCAACGCTGACGGTTCATCCGCAGGACTTGCAGCACATACGCCGCTCCCCGACCGGAACGACCCCGGCCGAGCGGTATCAAAAACTGATCGCCGAACTCGATGGCGGCGCAGGCGCCCAACTCCTGGTCGGCGCCTTCAATTCCGAACCCGCACCAACCAATCGAGTCCAGTGGTACGACGTCACCGACGACGGTCGCTACCTGGAGACCCGAGGCGAGCACATCACCGTCCGCCCCGTGAGCGCCAAAGACCTCGCCGCCCGATTCGACGGCTGGATCGAACGCGAACTCGAGCGTCGCCGCGAGGACGAGTACGCCCCCTGGTGAGATTCGAATGTACAGCGCGCCGATCCGAAAACTCCGCCGCCACAGAGAAACCGGATACGATGTTCGCGACCGGGGCGAAAATCGCCGCTCCTGTCGTCACTGTCGGTAGGCCGCCTTGTTGTCGAGGAACTCGGCGAAGTCACCCGCGTCGGCCATCTCGCCGAGCCGCGCCAACGCGTGTAGCCGTTCCAGGCGCTTGCCGACTTCTCTCAGGGCGACGTTGACCGTATCCGTCCTCGTCTTCGTGCCGAGTACCTCGGCGGCTGTCACCAGCGCCTGTTCATCTATCTCGATGGGCGTCTTTGCCATGGCCACCGCAACCACCTCCGAAGTGGGGATATCACAGATATCCATAGTAGATATCTGTCGCGACTACCTTGACCTCAACATTGGTTGAGATTGCACGATGTGGTCGATGCCGAAAACGGAGGATGATATGGGCACTCGACCGAACCTGAACGACCCGGCTGCCGACACGACCACACAGGCGGTGGCCCGCGCCCTCGCCGATGAATTGGACAGGGCCCTCGAGACCGCGGACGCGGACCGCTACGACAGCTGGTTTGCCGCAGACGTGTTGTGGGGCAAGCCTTTTGGTGCCCTGGTCGTCGGCCACGATCAGATCAATGCCATCCACCGTCAAATGATGCGGATGACGAAGCCCGTGGCACCTGCCTCCCCTGAGGCGCCCGCACCCGGATGCCGCCACCTGGGGAGAATGATTGGCATGGTCGATACCTTCGGCAGTGTCGAATCCGCTACGACAGCCGACGTCGAGGCTCTCGCGGCGGTGCTCGCCGAGGCTTTCACCGATGACCCCGTGATGGGCTGGCTGGTGCCCAAAGCCAGCCGCCGGCCGGCGGCGTTACGCGCCTTTTTCGACTTCCAAGCGCGCCACCACGCGCTGCACTTCGACGCCAGTCTGCTGGCGCGTATCGAGGGTCAGGTCGTAGCCGCCGCCCTGGTGCTTCCACCCGGATCCTGGAAAACCCCCTTCGACCAGCAGGCTCGTCATGGCGCTGGTTTCACCGCGATCTTCCGGACCCGACTGCCGCACGCGCTCCGGCTGCAGACAGAGATGGACCGCCGGCACCCCCGCGAACCGCACTACTACCTTCCGTGTATCGGCACGCTGACCGCATTTCAGGGACTGGGCACCGGCGGCCGCATCCTTCGCCGGTTCACCAGCCGCTGCGACGGCGAGCAACAGCCCGCCTACCTGGAGGCAACCAACCCGGACAACGCGCGACTCTACCGCCGCCACGGATTCGAGACCATCGGCTTCCTCGACGTCGCGGACTGTCCACCGCTGGAACGCATGTGGCGGCAACCGACTGGGCCGCAATAGCCGCACCTCCGATCCGCGCACAAACTGCCATTGGGGTCTACGCCCCACGCTGCCGCTTAGCCGTCACCGACCCGAGGGCGATGACGCCTTGTTCGAGGCGGGCGGCGATCTGGTCGGGTTCGATGTCGATGCGGCCGTTCAGATTTCCGGCGAGGATGAGGGTGGCCAGTCCGTGGCCCAGCGACCAGCCCGCAAGAACCAAGCCGGCCGCATCATCGAGATCCCATTCGGCGGCGAGCGCGGCGGCGCTGCCGTTGAGGACATCGAAGGCGGCGTCTTTGGCCCTGACGAGGTGGGGGTCGTCGGTGCGGTAGAGCCCGGGCCGGTACATGACCTCGAAGTAGCCGGGGTGCGTGATCGCCCATTCCACATACGCGACGCCGCCGTCGAGGAATCCGAACCGGCCGGTCGTGCGCTGCCCGATCGCTTCGGCGGACAGCCGGAAGCCCTCGGTCGCGATGGCGGTGAAAAGGCCTGTCTTATCGCCGAAGTGGTGCATCGGTGCGGCGTGCGAGACGCCCGCGCGCCGCGCGATCTTGCGCAGGGACACACCTGCCGCGCCGACCGCTTCGACCTCGGCGACGGCGGCGTCGATCACAGCTGAGCGCAGGTCGCCGTGATGGTAGGGCTTGTCCGCTTCGCTCACGCTGCGCAGTCTACCGAAACTAGACATTGACAAGTTTCGGCGCTCCAGTCAAACTAGACACTGTCAAGTTCAGCGAGGAGGTCGGCCGATGGCACAACTGCTGCAGTTCCGTGACACGCGTGGCCCGGTGTCGCCGGCGCGCATCGAGACGGTGCGGCGGAAGGCCGCGACACCGGCCTACTCCCATCCGCTCGCACCTGACCTGGTGGACGTGCAGGCGTGGAATCACGTGGGGGACCCCATAACCGAGTCCCTGATCGGCTACCTGCGACAGCACAAACTGATGGGCGGTGACGTTCTCGCCACCGCGCGCAGGTTGCGTGCGGCCGGGGTCGAGGAGGCCGAAGCGTTCTTCACCGATGTCGAGTGGACGCCCGACTGGGTCGACTTCGAGGCGATGCGCCCCGGCGCGGCGATGGGGGCCCGGTGTGCGGTCGGCCTGGCACTCGGAACCCACGGGGCCTTGCCGCTGACCTATGTCGACCCGGCGACGGCGCGGGTGATGAACAGCACCGGCCGGATGGTCCGCCTCGGCGGGGATCTGCGTCGCCGCATCTGGGAGACCGCCGCCGGATTCGTCGGCGCCCTCGATGTCGACGGTATGAGACCGGGCGGCGCCAAGTGGGAACAGTGGGTACGAATCCGGTTGCTGCACACCAGTATCCGGATGGGGATCCTGCGCGCCGGTCGCTGGGACACCTCGACCGGCATGCCGATCGGCCAGCCGCCCACCGCCGCGGGTGCGCACATCTTCGGTCGCTACCGGGTGAACATCAACCGGTATGTCGGTGGCCGGGTCAACGACGAGGAAGCGGCGAGCTTCGATCTGATGTGGCGTTGGATCGCCCGCCTGCAGGGCGCGAACGTCGAACTGTTGGGGCGTGACGATTCCGAGCAGTTCCGGCTCGCATGCCGGATCGGCGAGGCTCTCTACGCGCCGAACGCGGAATCGCGGGCCGTGACAGCGGCCTGGATCGACGGCCTGGCGACGATGAAGTCCATGTTCCCGATGTCGCGCCGAGCGCACTCAGGCGTCGTGCGGGCACTGCTGGCCCCCGAGCTGACCGAGATCCTGCCCGGCCGTGATACCGCCGCCGCACTGGGACTTGCACCCGAGCGGCGAACCGACCTGCTCGCCGCAGCCGTCATCAAGGTCGGCCGCGGACTGTCCCACCTCCTCGACGCCCTCCCCGCAACCCCGGACCTCGACCGTGCCATGACACAACGGATCGTCAACCGCGGACTTCACCACCGCGCCCCAACCTTCCGCCCGAGCCCCGTAGCCGGCGACCGTGGCTGACGACACCGACTACACGACCCGGCTGAAATAGTCGCATCCCCAACCCCCGGGTGTGATCTGAACCGCATTCGGCGTGTAAACAATTGTAAAAGACCGGAGACGTAGTCGTTTCTCGTCCATCACCGCACCGTTGCCACATCGAGGGCGCCGAGCGCTCAGGCAGATATTCGCGCAGGTGAGGTCCCGATCCTGCCGGGCAGGCGGTGACCAGCACGTTTCTGCCGCCTCACAACGCACAGCGCGGAAATTCCAGGTGTGAGAAGTTCGTTTTACCGCCCACCCGAGCATGCCTACTCTCGGTTTCGTCAGGCAGATTCATTTCCTCGATGGGGGCGCTGTGGTTATTTCACGCAAGGCGGGTTCGGCCCCCGAGAATATCTCCGACCGCGCGGAGCTTCCCGGTATCGATGCGGCCGGTGACGCGCTGCTGCGAATGGGCCGATACTTCCAGCGCGGTCAGGTGTCCGAGGATCTGCGGACGGTGCACAAGGTCGGCGGGCGCGAGGCCGACGAGTTCTATCGCGACCGCTGGGCGCACGACAAGGTGGTGCGCTCCACGCACGGGGTGAACTGCACCGGATCGTGTTCCTGGAAGATCTATGTCTCCGACGGCGTGATCACCTGGGAGTCGCAGCAGACCGACTATCCGTCGGTGGGCGCGGACAAGCCCGAATACGAGCCGCGCGGCTGCCCGCGTGGCGCCTCGTTCTCCTGGTACACGTATTCGCCTGCGCGCGTGCGCTATCCGTATGTACGCGGAGTCCTGCT
>JAFMQT010000689.1 GCA_017354515.1 Nocardia sp.
ACCGATGTGGCCGCGACGGCCGCGGCGTCGGGCCTGCGCACCCGCGGTGTGGTCGCCAGCCCGCTACCGGGTCCGTCCGGCAATGTCGAATACTTCCTGTGGTTGCGCAAAGATGTTCCAGGGCCGGGCGATACCGACATCGATCTGGGTGGGATCGCTGACCTGGTGCGGCGGGCGGTCGAGGAAGGGCCACAGTGATGCGGGAGATCCTGCTCGTCGCGCATCCCGGCCGGGCCGAACTGCTCGAGACCGCGCACCGGGTGGCCAAGATCTTCGCCGACGCCGGAATCGGACTGCGGGTGCTGGCCGATGAGGCCTACAGCACCCGGCTCGACGCCGACGATTCGGGTGAGCCCGACGGCTTCGGGGTGCGGGTGGTCCCGCACGGGCCCGAGGCCGCCGTCGGATGTGAGATGGTGCTCGCGCTCGGCGGCGACGGAACCTTTTTGCGCGGGGCCGAGATGGCTCATCCGGCGCGGGTGCCGGTATTGGGAATCAACCTGGGGCGCATCGGTTTTCTCACCGAGGCCGAAGCCGAACACCTCGACGAGGCGCTCGCGCAGGTGGTGCACGGCGATTACCGTATCGAACAGCGCATGACCGTGGATGTCAGTGTCCGCGTCGATGATGTGGTCGTGGAACGCGGATGGGCCCTCAACGAGGCCAGTATCGAGAACGCGGCCCGGATGGGTGTGCTCGAGGTGGTCCTCGAGGTGGACGGCCGCCCGGTATCGCAATTCGGTTGTGACGGTGTGCTGATCGCCACCCCGACCGGATCGACCGCTTACGCCTTCTCCGCCGGCGGCCCGGTCGTGTGGCCGGAACTCGAGGCACTGCTGGTCATTCCGAGTAACGCCCACGCCCTGTTCGCGCGTCCGCTGGTGACCAGCCCGGATTCGCGAATCGCGGTGGAAACCGTTGCCACCGGCCATGATGCGATCGTCTTCCTGGATGGGCGGCGCACCGTGGCCTTGCCGCGCGGCGCCCGTTTCGAGGCCGTGCGCGGAGCCGAACCCGTACGTTGGGTGCGGCTGGATTCGGCGCCCTTCGCCGACCGGATGGTGCGCAAATTCCAGCTGCCCGTGACAGGCTGGCGTGGCCGGCCGAACGGAGAGCACTAGTGCTGACAGAGATCAGAATCGATGGACTCGGCGTCATATCCACCGCCACCGCGCAATTCCACGAGGGGCTGACCTGTGTGACGGGGGAGACCGGCGCGGGTAAGACGATGGTGGTCACCGGACTGCATCTGCTCGGCGGGGCGCGTGCGGATGCCGGACGGGTTCGCCGCGGCGCGCGGCGTGCGGTGGTGGAGGGCCGGTTCACCTTCGACGAGGTTCGCGACAGCACCCGCGACGACGTTGCCAAGGTACTGGAATCGGCTGGTGCGCAACGCGATGACGACGACAGCGTGATCGCGCTGCGCACGGTCGGCAGCGACGGGCGCTCGCGTGCACATCTGGGCGGACGCAGTGTGCCCGCCGCGGTACTGAGCGAATTCACCGGCGCCCTGCTGACCGTGCACGGCCAGAACGATCAGCTGCGGCTGCAACGTCCCGAGCAGCAACTGCAGGCGTTGGACCGATTCGCCGGTGAGCCGGTGGCCACACTGCTGCGCAAATATCAGCTCGCCCGCGGGACCTGGGCACAGGCCCGCGCCGAGCTACTCGAACGCACCGCGCGGGGCCGCGAACTCGCGCTCGAGGCCGATCGGTTGCAGCATTCGCTGAACGAGATCGACGCCGTGGCCCC
>JAFMQT010000086.1:0-1260 GCA_017354515.1 Nocardia sp.
CCGGTGAGCGACCATCATCACCACCACCACCATGACCATTCCGGACCGCTGGCGATCGGAGCCTCGGCGGCGCGGGTTGTCGTGTGGACGCTGGGGGTGGTGGGCGTGCTCGTGGTGGGGGCGATGATCTGGTTGTGGCCCAGCCATCAGCATGTGGATATTCCGCTGCCGATGCAGAACGGCGGCGGCGGGGCGGTGCAGACCGAATCCGGATCGGTCACCATGCAGGATGTCGGACCGTGCGGAAGCGGCTCCAACGGGAAGGCGTTCGCCGATACCCCACAACCGCCGGCCTCGAATTCCTATACCTGCCAACGCAGTATCGTCTCCATCGATTCCGGCCCCGACAAGGGAAAACAAACCCTGCTGGAGATCGCGCCCGGGCCGGGACAGCCCGATCTGCACGCCGGTGACCACATCCGGCTGGCCCGGCAGAAGGATCCCGCCGGGGTTACCACCTACTCGTTCGACGATTATTCGCGCGATACGCCGCTGCTGATCATCGCGGTCATCTTCGTGGCGGTGATCGCGGCCGTGGCCCGCTGGCGCGGCGTACGCGCGGTACTGGGTCTGGTATTCGCCTTCGCGGTCCTGGTGATGTTCCTGCTGCCGGCACTGCTGGACGGAAAGCCGGCGCTACCCAGCGCCCTCGTCGCGGGAGCGCTGATTCTCTACGCGGTGCTGTATCTGGCGCACGGGGTCAACCTGCGCACCAGTTCGGCACTATTGGGAACCTTGAGCGCCATGCTGCTGGCGGCCGTATTGTCCTGGGCCGCACTGAAAATCACACATCTGACCGGCCTATCCGAGGAGGACAATACCAACGTCGCCACCTACCTGCAGCATGTCAGCATCACCGGACTGCTGTTGGCGGGCTTCATCATCGGCTCGCTCGGTGTGCTCAACGACGTCACCATCACCCAGGCCTCGGCCGCCTTCGAACTCGCCGATATCGACAAAGAAGCCAGCCGCCGAGAGGTTTTCGCCGCCGCCATGCGGGTGGGCCGCGACCACATCGCCAGCACCGTCTATACCCTGGTGCTGGCCTACGCCGGTGGCGCACTTCCGCTGCTGCTCATGTTCTCGGTCGCGGGCCGCTCCATCAGCGATGTTCTCACCGGCGACGCGGTCGCCATCGAAATCACCCGCTCCGCGGTCGGCGGCATCTGCCTGGCGCTATCGGTACCGCTCACCACCGTGATTGCGGTGCTGCTGGCCCGGCCCTTCGGCCACCGCGCCCCCGAACCGGACGACCATCAC
>JAFMQT010000086.1:1270-12658 GCA_017354515.1 Nocardia sp.
ACCATCACCACCATCCGCCGAAGCGGTCACCCGGTACCGCAGCGAAGCGTCCAACCGATACCTCCGCGAAGCGGTCCACCGATACCGGCGGCCGCCGAGCACTGGCCGAAACCCCTGGCGGCCAACGTCGTTCCACCGCTCAAACCTCCGACAGCCCCCGCCGCCGTCCACCCGAGCGCCGCCCCACCGGAGCTCAGCGACGCCCCCAACCCTCGGACCAGACCGGCGCCCACCGACGCGCCCCCGCACCCGGGAATCCCAGGCGCGCACCGAATTCCGGCGATCTCCGCCCACCGCAACGCCAACAACCACCCCCGCCCGATTACCGCCGACCACCCCCACAACCCGACTCACCCGGCACGGCCCAGCGACGCGTCCCCAACCCGAACCGCCAACCCCCACCCAATCGACCATCCTGGCCGACAACAGGTTACGGGGACTGAGTAGCGGGGTGCTCCGGCGGGCGCACTAAACCTCCCAGGTCCCCTCGCTCGGCCAGGCCCCCTCCGTGCGGCTCCGGTGCGCCGCCCACGAGATCACGCGCGACGCCTTTGGCGCATGCGGCTGCGGCGGCTGATATTGGTACGTCTCCTTGTCGAACGTCAACTGATATTCGGTGTTCTCAGCAGGGGGCTCTGTCAACGACACAATCCGCACCGCATACTGGATCGTCTGCGGATCCTCCTGCAACCGGGTGATGCTGAACCGCCACTGCGGCGGGTAGACCTGCCCGGCCCCTTTCGGCCGCTCACCCGCCCGCTTCGACGCCTCGAACGCATCCGCGACCATCTTGGTGCTCCAACTCGGATACTGGTACACCACGCCGGTATCCGCATCGACCACCAGGCTCGTCAAACCCAAACCCTGCCCCGACTCGCACTCCTCCGCAGTCAACACCGACCGAACCAACCAACCACCCTCCAACTCGTACAGACGAAACTGACGGTCCGGGTTGAAAAACCGCGCCAGATACTCATGCACCTCTTCCCGCGTGCGACATTCAGTCATATGGTTCTCCTCCCGGACCCGACCCCAAGTTCTCCGACGAAGGCGCTAAACCTCCCAGGTCCCCTCGCTCGGCCAGGCCCCCGCCTCCCCACTCTGGAACTCCGCCCACGCGATCACTTCCCCCGCCATCGGCGCCTTCGGCTCGTACTGGAACGTCCGCTTGTCGAACGTCAACTGGTATTCGCTGTTTTCGGCGGGGGGCTCAGTCAACGACACAATCCGCACCCCGTACTGGATCGTCTGCGAATCCTCCTGCAGCCGGTTAATATTCAACCTCCACTGTGGCGGATAGACCTGTAACGCCTGCGGCCGCTCGCCCGCCCGCTTCGACGCCTCGAAGGCATCCGCGACCATATCCGTGCTCCAACTCGGATACTGATACACCACCCCCGTATCCGCATCAATCACCAGACTCGTCAAACCCAAACCCTGGCCAGAGTCGATCTCTTCCTCAGACAGCAACGACTGAACCAGCCAGCCTCCCTCCAACTCGTCCAGATGAAATTGGCGGTCAGGATTGAAAAACCGCGCGAGATACTCCTGTACCTGCTCCCGTGTGCGACATTCAGTCATGCAGACTCTCCTCCAGGTGCTGGAATGGGCGTGAACCACAGGCCGGTAGACCGGCCGGTCATCAGTGCAGGCGGGTACTCCGACATAACGCCCGATTGCGGATCCCACCACACCGGCCCGTTCGCATCGCGTGGATACACGATGACCGTCGCATGGGAACCGCCCCGACGAGCCGTGCCGTCGGCGTTGTAGAGAAATTGACCGGACGCCCGGTCACGCGCTTGCCATTCGTTGATGACGAGCGCCGACGACCCCGGGCCCATTTCGCGAACAATCTCATGCAAGCCCGCGAACTGGAACGGCATCGACCTTCCATCGTTCAGGTGGTACAGACCGTCGCCGATCCACTCGGCAGCGCGCTGCCGGCCGCCTACCTCGCCGCTTTCGTTGTCCAGGGTTCCGTTATTCCGCTTGTCGGGCCAACGCGGCGCGGACACCTCTGGCCTCCCTTGGAATGACGCCAGAGCGGACAGCGAACAATCGAGGCAGTTGTTGCCCCGCCCTCTGACCGCGGCCCCGCCATCATTGATAAGCGTCCCGTAGACATTGGTTCGCGGGTCGGCGCCTACCAGGAAGCGGTTCCCTTGACGAAGGGCGTCTTCGACCGCGGCCTGATACTCGGGGCGCTCGACACCCTCGAGTCGACGGCGACCGTAATTGCGGCATTCGCCGGGGCTTTGTACTGCCGAACGGGTATTCGCGTGGGCGATAGCGTTACTCAGTTCCCGCACCGAATTGTCGTCGAATCCGACCACGTGCGGTGACGGCGTCAAACCCAGACTCTGGTGGATGTGGCGGGCGAGTTCGATGGGTGGGGTATGCGGATGAATACCACCTGGCGCATCACTGACATGGAACCGCATGTGCGCGGCTGCGGGGTCGCCGGTGGGGACCAGGTCGACGATGACGCGATCGCCCGACAGTAGCCGTCTATCCGTATTGAAACCGAGGTCGGTGGCCAATTGCGCGTTCTGCCACAGGCGGTCGAAATCCCGGGGAGAAATATGCGGGTCGTGGGTCGCGTGCACCCGCACGCTGATGACCGACACCGGACCGCCGAATGCGTTCGGGTATCGGCGTACCGCGTACGCCGGCGATTGGCCGCTCCGGCGGGTGCGGACCGGGAGTTCGACGCCACCTTCGGGCCGCCTTGGTCGGAACCACTCACGAATCTGGCGTGCCGCCTTCGCCCGATCGATCATATTCGGCGGCAACGAATTCCGATGTTCGTCGTACGGGTGATACGCGCCCGGATCTCCGGCGTGGTGATCGTGCGGGCCCCGATGCGTCGGCTGGGCGGGGCCCGGTGATGGAGCACGGCGGCCGTCGTGTGGGGCCTGAGGTGGTGCCGGTTGCTCGATACCACCGTGCTGGTTGGGATGATTCGGGCCGGGGTTCGGCGGCCGACGCTGTGGACCGGGCGGCATCGGCTGCTGCCGAGGTTGATTCTCGGGTGCACGCGGGCGCTCCGCGTACTGGGGCCGGACCGGGCGCGGGTTCGACTCGGGAGCGCGCGTCAACCACGGCGGACGCACCTCGGGCACGGGATGATCCGGACGCGGCTCGGACACCGGCGCACGATGATCCACATACTGCGGCGGATCAGACACCGGCGCACGGCGATCCGGACGTGGCGGCTGTGACTCGGGGGCCCGGTGATCGGGACGCGGCGTCTGAGTTTCGGGGGCCCGATAATCCGGACGCGGCGGCCGATACTCGGGGGCCCGGCTATCCGGACGCGGCGGCTCGGACACCGGAGCACGCTCATCCACCCGAGGCGCCGGCTCGGGAGCCCGACGATCCGAATACGGCGGCGGCTCAGACAGCGGCGCACGGCGATCCGGAGGCGGCGGCTGAGATTCCGGCGCACGATGATCCGGGCGTGGCGGCTCGGACACCGGAGCACGCTCATCCACCGGGGGCACCCGAGGCTCAGGTGGACGCCGATCCGAATGCGGTTGCGGTGGCTGAGACACCGGGGCGCGGTGATCCGGAGGCGGCTCGGACACCGGGGCGCGCAGTTCCGGCGGCAGGGGCCACGACACCGGAGCTCGATGGTCCGAATACGGTGGCGGCGGTTGCGATTCCGGAGCGCGCTCATCGACGGACGACTGCCGAGACTCGGACGCTCGGTGATCCGGAGCCGGCTGAGATTCGGGAGCCCGATGGTCGGGAGGTGGGTGCGTTTCCGGATGAGACTGATCATGGTGCGGGGCACCATCTTCCCCGTCGGCCGGCTCATGGGTTTCCGCGAAGTGGGGATTGTCGAGATGAGCGAAGTTCGGGTTGTAGATCGGCTCACCGACCTTCGCCGACACCGGCTCGCCGTTCCGATCGACGATCAGCTCTCGCGGCCAGACCCGGTAGACGGCATCACCCGAGATACCACCCGGCGCAAGGATTTCCGCCTCGTTGTGATGGCCCGCGTTCTCGTATTTGTTGACCGCGGTCCCATCGTGGAAGGTCGCGTCGACGTCGATACCGGACGGCGTGTACAGCTCGTGCATGTACAGGACCTGACGAAAGTTACCGTCCGGCAGGCGTTCCAAGCCATACCGTTCCGGGTCGTGGATCGGTGCGCGCACGAACTCTTGTGAGCGCTCGACGGTCAGCTCGGGACTGTTCGACAGGGATACGAAACCGTCTCGGACCGTTTGGCCGACATGCTGTGCGATATTGAGATTGTCCGGGTTCCGGGGTGCGAAATCGGTTCCGAACATCTCCGGCCCGCGCGAATCCATCCGGAAGAGTGCGTGTTTCGGTTCGAGGTACGCGTCGCCGTCCCGCAGATCCCGCCAGATCGGTGTGACCCCATCACCGGGGCGGTTGACGAACATCCGTTGCGGATCCACATCAACCGCCGCGTCGTCGAGCGCCCCGTCCGGCATTTGTCTAGACATATGCGACGGCAGTTCATGATCAGGGCATCCCGGTGTGAACGACTCCATCTCGCCGCTCTTGTATCGGCGAGTCCTCGTGATGATGACCTGAAGCCGGTGACGTAGCACATCGGTGAGATATGCCGCGGTCAGCTTGTCCGGCTTCTCAATTACGTCTACCTCTTTGGGCTTTTCGATCCCCCATTTCCAGAACTTCAGGCGGCCATCCTGGAGCCGGCGAATGACCTCCTCCTCGCTCAGTGGCCTCGAGCTCGCATACTCTGTGACCCACCTCTGCTGGTTGAAGTCCAAGGTCATGCGCGCGGGAGCGGGCTTCGGCGGTTCTCCTGAGTGACCGATCGCCGAGGCCGCCGGATCGGCGGGCCGGCCACCGGGCGCTGCGGCCCTCTGCGGCTGCGGTTCAGGACCTGGCGGATCCGAGGTTCGGCGTACTCCAGGCCTGTCCGTGTCTGCTGCGGCAGTGCGGCGATCGCTGTCCTCGGCGGCCGGCCGGACTTCACGTTCGCGGGCTACCTCTGGCGGGCGGTCTCGCTCATCGATCCGCGGCGTTTCGGCGTGCGGCCGCCGCGCGCCGGATTCCCCACCGGCCGCAGGTGATTCACGAGCGGGTTCGGTCCCGTCATGCCCCGCCTCGGGTCGACGCCGTTCCGGCTCGGGTTCGGGCCCATGCCCGGACCGGTCGCGAGTGTGACTCGGGTGCGAAGATTCGTCCGAGCGAGATGTTCGCGCGCGATCGACGGGTAGTTCGCGCGACGACCCGGTCGCGACCGAACGGTCCCCGGCCACGACTCGCGAATGACTTGTCTCGGGGCTGCGCGGCCGATCGGTGGCTGCGGTAGCCGATCGCTCCGGGGACGGCGCCGCGGAACGGTCCGCGGTGGACACCCCCGAACGTTCCGGGATCTGGCCGGAAGAACGGTCCACCGGCCGATCGGATACCGGCGCCCGGTCCGGGGCCGATGAACCGGAGGCGGCGGAATGATCGGATGCGGATCCCGTCGCCCGATCGGACACGTCATCCGGATGCGAGGCCACTTCGGAGCTCGTGGACCGGCCCGATACCGGTCCCGCACCGTCGACGGGCTGGTTCCCGGTATGCGAATCGGGTTGGGCGAGGGTAGAACTCTCATGTCCGGCCGTCGCGGTGGACGCCGGCCGCGCATCGTGATCGGAACCGTTTGTCCCGGCGTGCGTTTCGGCGGAGGCGGGTGCGGTGCCGGCATCGGAGTGGTCGGCCGGCGCCTGTTCGATCCCGGACGACGATGCCGCCGAGACCTCCGCTGGATGTGGTGGCGACGCCGGCCCAGCCGTACCCGAGGAGTGCGAGTCGTGGGTCTGATCGACGGGCGCGTCGGGCGATTCGTGGTGAGCCGAGGCAGCATCCGCCTCGGCTGCGGGTGGCGACTCTTGGTGCGTCGCGGCCTCCGCCACAGGCGGCGATTCGCGGTGTGCGGAGGCGGATTCGGCCACCACGCCATGGTGTGATTCGTGCCTGCTCAGCGCACCGCCGCCGCCCCCTTCCAACGCGGTGTCCCAGTCGACTGTGTGATCGGGGCTGCCGGCCACCTGACCGGCGACATTACCTACGGTATTGCCCGCCGCCTCACCCACCTGGTGACCGACGAATCCCGATACGACACCGGGGGTTTCACCGTGTGCCAGCCTGCCGGAGACCGCGCCGCCGACCTTTCCCGCGACCGGTCCGGCGACACCCCCGGCCACCGCACCGGATGTCGCGGCGCTCTCGGCCGACTGCAGGTCGAAGCCGTGCCGATGACCCTCGGCGATTTCGATGCCCTGGGCGGCCGCGTCGGTGCCGGCTCCCGTCCCCGCGCCGATTACCGCCTGGGTTCCGACCTTGGCCGCGACCTGGGTGCCCACCCGGAGAGCGGCGCGTTCGGCGACGAACGTGGCCGCCTTGGTCGCCATACTGCCGACCAGCTTTTCGATGGCCTCGCGGATCGCGGCCTTGACCGCGACCACCACCGCCGCGTCCGCGATCTCTCCGACGCCCGGGATCAACGACCACGCCAAACTGGCGACCATCGTCATCGCCGAGATGTAGATGGTGAGTTTGGCGTGCTCGGTGTCGGTCGCGCCGTGCTCGAGCTGCTTGGCGTAACTGTCGCAGATCGCGATCAGGCGATTGATATCACTGCCGTTACCAGCGGAGATGCCATGCCAGTGCTCCTCCAGCGCCTGGTGCGCCTGCCCACCGAAGGCCGCCAGGGTTTCGGTCATCGCCTTATCGGCCGGGTCCTGCAGGGTCTTCAGCGCTTCCGCCATATCCGACCAGTGCTTGGCCGCGCGGCGCATGGCGTCCTCATCGCCTTCGGGCCAATGCCCGAAAATGAAATCCGACAGATACGGGATCTGCGGCGGCCGCCACAAGGTCACGTGCCTGCTCCCGGTGAGCTCTGCTGGATCCCGGCGGCGTTGATCTGATCCTGGGCCTGAACGGTATTCGCGGTTCCGGTGATCTTGTTCCCGGTGGCCGAGAGATCGTCCGCGAGCTTCTTCAACAGATCCTGGGCCTCCTGCACGCTACCCGGCCCCTCCTGCGGATACCCCTTCTCGAATTCCTTGCCCGGACGATCGCCGCCCCAGCAGCGACCTTCGGCTTGCAGCCCCTGGACCAGTGATTGCAGGGCCGTATGGACGCCCTCGGCGGCCGCTTCGAAATGCGGTGCCATCGCGCGTAACCGCTCGGGGTCGGCAAAGAAATCCGGCATCGGTTACCCCTGTTCGTCTCGATCGGGCGCGGAGTTGCCGAACCGCTCCCGCAATTCCCGCATACTCGGCATCCCCGGCAGCACCTCATCGAGGTCGGCCATGCCGTCCAGCACGCTGCGCACCGGGGCCATGATCTTCGCCCGCTGCTGGGCAGCCGCCTCCACACCGCCGCGGAGGGCGGCGTTGATCTCCTGGGTCAGCTTCTTGGGCGTGCAGCGGCCGAACGCGTCATCGAATACCTCGATCTCGACGACCTGGCCGGACCCGTCGATCGTCACCTTCGCCAGACCGCTCGGCGTCGTCGCGCGAATCCGCAACGCGGACACCGCGGCCTGGATGTCCTCCAATTCCCCGATCTCGCGCTCGAAATCGGTTCGGACGCTGTCGAGCGTCTGCCGTAGTCCGTCGTTGGCCGAACGGATTTGCTCACGTTCCCACTCCTGCACGAGCCCTACGTCCCGTCAGGCTCGGGGCGCCAGTCGGAGCTCGAAGCGGGGAGTTCGGCCGCCTGCAAGTCGTGCCACCACCGACGCAGCGCCGAACCGTACAACTCCAGATAGCAATTTCCCTCGCCTGCCGGGTTCAGCACCACCACGGAACCTTTCTGTATTGCCCAGCGCTCGATAATGTCCAGGCCCGAAACCCGCCGCCACAGCCAGGGATTGGACGGCGGTCCGAAGGGCGGCATTCTCCCACTCGAGGTGTAGAGTCCCAGCACTTGCTCACCCTCGTAGCCCGGTTTGGAGGGCCATCCGCGCTCGCCCTGCGGGTCGTCCTCGGGCAGTACCACAATCAGTTCGGCGGAGCGGAAGGCGTCCAAGAATTGGGCCACCGGGCCGAACCCGTACTTCAGCCGCCAGATAGCCAGCTCCAACGGGCTCTCGGCGTCGTAGTACGCATACCCGTTGGCAGGCACGTACTCCGGGTTCAGCCAGGTGTTCACCTCGCCGTCCTCGCCGGCATGGTAGCCGCCGATGATGTTCTGCTCGGTCAGCGAACTCTTATCCGCCCGCGGGTCGGAGAAGTACTGCCACTCACCAGGATGTTCTCGAGCCCACTCGAAGTCCTCGGCCTCCGGCTCGGGAAGCACCCTGTCGAGCGGCTCGACGGTATCCCACAGCTCGGCCTGCCCGAGATTTTCCGTAAACGTGCGACCATCGACCATCGCCCGCCCCCTTTCATCGCGTCGTCCGCGGCCACCCTATCGGTTCTATGTCAACCATGACGCCGGCGGTCCGTAACCCTCTTCTCGGGCCTCGTCCTCGTCGGTCCAGTCCGAGGGGAGCACCACATTGTCGCGGCTGGTCGGTTTGGACGGCCGGCGCTCGAACCGTTCGGCGTTCGGCAGCGGACGGTACTGCTGGGCGGCGCGTTCGGCTTCCATCGCCTTCGCTTGTGCCGCAGCCGCTTCCGCCAGTTCGCGGGCCTGCTCCTCGCGCTCGCGGCGAAGCCGCTCGCGAAGTTCGGCGAACACCTCGCCACCGCCGCGGGTGTGGCGTTCGTCGGCCTCGATGAACGTCTCGCGTACGTCGCGTGAGGTGGCCCGGTATTCGGTCAGGATTCGATCCATTTCCGCTGCGTAATCAGTCATTTCGCGTCCCAGGTGAATCGATTTCGATCTTGACGCCGGCGGTGGAGGTCGATGGCGGTTTCGCGGGCTCGGGCGCCGCCGCCGGATGTTTGTCGAGCGGACCCGAGGTCGCCAGATCCGGTCCGGCGGAACGTTCTTTCAACGGTCCGGCGGTCGCCAGCTCCGGATCCCCCTGGGGCACCGGATTATCGATGACGGGACCGGGGCCGGTACCGAGTCCCGGCTGCCACATCGGTTTGGGTGGAACGATTCCGCTGGATCCGCGATCGGTTCCGGGCGCGGGCTTGGCCGGACCGGGACCGGGCACCCCCGGCACACCCGGTACCGAGGGACTACCGTCGGCGGGACCCGGCGACGGCGCGGAGCCCGGCTGCGGGCTTCCCGCATGCGAATGCGGCTGTGCGGGAAGGGATTGTCCGGTATTCGGCGCCGCGTGCGAGGACTGCGGCGAGGACGGTCCGGGGCCGCCCGCATGCGAGGGACCGGGGCCGGGACCGCCGGGCGCATGCGGCCTTCCGTGTTCGGCCTTCTCGTCCTTATCATCCCCGTGCTTGCCGTGCTTGCCGTCCTTGCCTTCCTTACCGGACGGTTCGGTGGCGCCGGGGTGCTCCTCCTTCAGGAACGGCACACCGTTCTTGACACCCATCGAGTATTCGTGCGGTTTCCCGTCCGGGCCGGTGACTTTCGCGTCCAGCGTCCCGTCCGGGCCCTGCGTCACCGTCAGATTCCCACCCAGCGCGGTGATATTCGCGAGCTGCTTCGCCCCGGCCAACCCCTTCACATCGGTCATCGCGGGATTCACGCCGGGCAAACCGCCGCCGAGCCCGGACACATTCTTGCCCAGCGCCCCCAAACCGTTCTGCGCCAGACTCTGCAACTGACCGAGCCCCTGCTGCGCCAGACCCTGCACCCGCCCCAGCCCCTGCTGGACTGTCTGCGCGACACCCTGCTGCGGAGTATGGCTACCCGTACTGGCCGGGGCCGACGGCATCTGCTGTGGATCCACACTCGCTGCGGCGGTTGATCCCGGGACGGGATTCGGGTGGCCGGGGGTCGAGGGCGCCGCGTTTCCCGGTGCGGAATTCGCGAGCTGGCTCGGCTGAGACGGCTGACTCGGCTGAGAAGGTTGGCTCGGCTGGCTCGGTTGCGGAGGGGGGTTGGGTGCAACCTGCTGACCAGGCGGTTTCGGAAACGGCTTCTGCTCATGATTATCGAGCACATCGATGAGCGGCTGGTACGCCTGCTTGATGTAGTAATCAGCCAGACGACACTGATTGACTAAGGCGGCTACCGCTTCACGAACGGCGGGAAGAAAATGATTCTTGAGCCAATCTTTGCACTTCTCGGACGTCTCGGAAGGGGTTGGATTCTGCATATGAAACTGCTCCTTGGGAGCAGTACGGTCGCCGTCATGATATGCATGAGGAGTTTCACCCGGGGTTGCGTAAGAAATTATCATCGATACCGGATCTTCATCATCACCCAGTCGCATCGCATGCCCGGCAACCGGACATTGCGGAGTATCGAATCCCATGACGAAGTTCGCTTTATCCGCGACGATGACGCGAAGCGCTTCCGGCAATGGTGCCAGAGCAGTTGAAACAGATTGAAGATATTGAACTTCGTTGTCCGCGTGAGCATGGAAGCCCGCCAGATGATCCCCGGCAGCCGCCCCACTCCGCCCGGTCCAGACCTCGGGAATTACAGTGGCGACCTTCGATAGATCGGATTGTATGTCCGGGCATCCGGGATCGGATCCCTTGGACAGTGCGGCGGCGTTGATCGCGGCAGACAGGTCCCGCAAGTTGGCGAGATTCATACCACGCTGAGTATCGTAGTAATTCTTCTCCAACCCGCCGAATACCTGATTGGGATCGGCTGTCGTATCCAGAGATATGGGCCCCAGGTCGGCCACCGCGGGAATCGGTATGGTCCCGAATTCTTCCCAATGCAGTTTCTCCCATACGCGATGGTATCGAATCAGCGCGAGGCGAAACCATTCCAAACCGACCGCACCGCTATCGAGCAAGGCATCGGCATCACCCGACATCGCGGGGGGGTTGCCATTCCACGCCTTCTGATCGAATACATTGTTGTACCCGTCCTCCATCAGATAGCGCGTCAATTTGCCGGTGGCGGCATCCCTTTGACCGCGGTACTGCTGCTCGGACTGCTCCGGGGTGGTCATACTCCCCCGGCTCCGAGTTCGGTCCGGGCGATCTGATCCCGGTTCTGGTCATCGGTGGATACCGTCATTCCGACACTTTGGCGCATGACCCCGGCCGTCGCCCCTGATGCCTCGGACCAGGAATTCAGCATCGCCACGATACCGTCGACCCCGGCCGCGATCTTGTGTCCCTCGCGGTGATATCCCTGCCCGGCATGGGAATGCACGAAACCCACATCGCCGATCCGGGTCGCGTGCCCCCGCGTGACCTCGACCGAATTATGAATGGTCTGCGCCATGCCCAGTACTGCTTCCGGAACTAACCGCATAGCCCCCTCCTGGTTCCCCGTATTCGATCCGAACGTTTCGCCGGCCGCGCCGGAGGCGGACCGACCCGCACATCATCGCAGACGGGC
>JAFMQT010000690.1 GCA_017354515.1 Nocardia sp.
GAATACATCGATCTACAGGTGTACCGGCTGGGTGTGCAGGCCATGTGGCATGGCGCCGATATGTACGGTTCGCTGCCGAAAACCACGTTCGGGATCAGCCTGCCGTTCATCTACCCCCCGTTCGCCGCGATCGCATTGGCACCGTTCGCCTTCCTGGCCTGGCATCCGGCGGAGATCAGCTTCTTCGCGGTGTCCACCGCGGCGACCGCGATCACGCTCTATCTGGTGGCGCGCCGGGTCTGGGGCAGCGGCGGCACCGAGGTGGTGCTGTGGGCCTCGGCCTGCGCGCTGCCGATCGGCCTGCTGCTCGAGCCGGTGCATTCGACGCTGGATTTCGGTCAGATCAATTTGGTGCTGATGGTGCTGGTGGCCGCGGACTGCCTGGCCGTCCGCACCCGCTGGCCCCGGGGGGTGCTGGTCGGCATCGCGGCGGCGATCAAGCTGACCCCGGCGGCGTTCGTGCTGTATTTCCTGGTGAAGCGTGACTATCGCGCGGCCGCCGTCGCGGCGGTCACCGGTGCGGTGGCGACCGGACTGGCCTTCGCCCTGCTGCCGAAGGAATCGATGCGCTACTGGTTCGACGGGATGGGCAATGTGTCCGGGCTCAGCGGATCGGCCTTCCGCACCAACCAGTCGATTCAGGGGGTGCTGGCGCGGCTGCGGGTGCCCGAACCCGCGTTCACGGCGGTGTGGGTGGTGCTGAGCCTGGCGCTGCTGGTGCTGGTGGTGATCGCGATGCGCCGGACGCTCACCGATCCCGCGCTGGACCATCCCGCGCTGGCGCTGTCCTTCAACGCGATCTTCACGCTGCTGGTATCACCGATCTCCTGGTCGCACCACTGGGTCTGGATCGCCCCCGCGCTGCTGGCGGCCGTCGGCTTCGCGACGCGACTGCCCCGGCGGCGGGCGCTCATCTGGTATGGGGTCCTGGCCGCCGCGGGCGCGGTATTCGTCATCGGACCGATGAACCGGATGCCCGGCGAACACGATCGCGAAATGTCGTGGACGCCATGGCAACACGTAATAGGCGACAGCTATGTCTGGCTGAGTATTCTGCTGCTGGTGCTGTTCGTCGCGGTCACCCGGCGCCGCCCGGTTACAGCCGATGTCGACGAGGCCGCCGCGCCGCAGGACTCCGCAGCTATTCGCGAGAATATCGCCGATCCCGCGGGCGTCCTCGAACGGTAGGTGCGATACCTGCCAACCGGAGGCCTCGGCGGCGGGCGCGACACAACCCGGTTGCGATGAACAACACCACGGTCACACCGTATTTCCGTCGTACGGTGGAGAGTTATGGACGACACCGCACCGCCCCCGGACGGCGCCGACGCTCGCCCGGTCCGTGATCTACGCCGAGCCCGGGAGCAGGCGTGGAGCAAATACCAGGCGGCGAGTGCCGAACTGGCCGGTACCCGCATCCGGGATCACATCAGCGGTAAGCCCCGTTGGTGGCGGCGGCTGCCGGGAGCACGGGCCGAGCAGGCCGAACGCCGCCTGGCGGAGCTGCGCGGCGAACTGGCCCGGCACGGTGTGGGCGGTGCGGACCACGAATGGGGTGTGCTGTCGGGCGGCGACACCGAGACGTTCGGGCGGTTCGGCCTCGAGTACACGATCGCCGAGCTGGCAGAGGCCTACGGCCGGGCCCAAGCGCATTGGGTGCGGATGCTGCGCGATATCGCCCGCACCGCGACCGAGATCCGGCCCCTTGCCGCCGGCGGCGACCGCGCCGCCGTGCGCGACCTCACC
>JAFMQT010000359.1 GCA_017354515.1 Nocardia sp.
GCGAAGCCCCTGGCGCGGCCGCGGTAAGGCGGATATGAGCAGGGGTTTGACGTAAACGAGAAACCCGGTCACGAGGGAGTAACGAAAAGATATCGGATGGGGTACTCTGATCTCGTTGTGTTACAAGCGCTCACAGCGAGCATTGGAGGGTTACCTCACGTGGGACGTCACCGCAAGCAGCCGGCCACCAACATCCGGCGCGGATCCGTTATCGCTCTGACCGGGCTCGTCCCCGCAGGACTCGTTGCCGTCGGGGCCTCGGCGGCCGAGGTCAACGCCGGAGAATCCGCCAATCTCACTCCACCCCAGCACAATCCGGAGAAGCAGGCCCAGCCCGCGGCCGATGAGCTGATGCGTCCGGCCGTACATCCCGGGGCGCCGATCGTGGAAACACAAACGCCGGGGCAGGACCACTCCGACCTGCCCGCCGGACCGGCGGGGATGCCCGGCATCGCCTACCAGGCGTATCAGAACGCCGAACGCGTGCTGGCGCAGGAGGAACCGAACTGCCATATGTCCTGGTCCGAGCTCGCCGGTATCGGTCAGATCGAATCGCATCACGCGTATGGCAAGACCGATTCCAAGGGTGTCGCCCAGGACCCCATCTACGGCCCGGCTCTCGACGGCAGCCTGTCCGGTAACAACGTGGTGCCGACCGCCGGCGACGCACTCGACGGCGGATCGGGCGGATACGCCCGCGCCCTGGGCCCGATGCAATTCCTGCCCGACACCTACCGCAAGTACGCGGGCGACGGCGACGGCGACGGTATCTCCGATCCGCAGAACCTGTTCGACGCCTCGCTGACCGCCGGCAAATATCTGTGCTCGGGCGGCGAGAATATGAACGACCTATCGCAGCAGTCGAAGGCGATCATGCGCTACAACAACTCCATGGCCTACGTCGCCAACGTCATGGCCTGGGAGGTGGCCTACCGCACCGGCGTGGCGCCCAAGTCCAGCGACCTGCCCCGAATCTGAGCACCGGGACCGGTCGCGCGGCTGCCGCCTCCGGCCCCTTCGCTACTGTCGCTGTGCCCAATGGCGACCTCCGCGGCGGCCTCCGTGGTTACGCAGGCTGCCGCCTCCGGCCCCATCGCTACGGCCGCTGTGCCCAATGGCGACCTCCGCGGCGGCCTCCGTGGTTACGCAGGCTGCCGCCTCCGGCCCCTTCGCTACTGTCGCTAGACTCGCGCATATGTCAGTGGTTACGGAAGCGGATGTGCGGGCCGCGCTCGCGAAGGTCGACGATCCGGAGATCCGCAAGCCGATCACCGAGCTCGGCATGGTGAAAAGCGTTGCGGTTCGCGAGGACAGCAGTGTTCTCGTGGAGGTCTACCTGACCACCGCGGCCTGCCCGCTACGCACCACGATCACCGAGCGGGTCTCGAAGGCGGTCGCCGACGTGCCCGGCGCCGGCGCGGTCACCGTCGAACTCGATGTGATGAACGACGAGCAGCGCACCGAACTGCGTAAGCAGCTGCGCGGCGATGCCGCCGAGCCGGTCATCCCGTTCGCCCAGCCGGGGTCGCTGACCCGGGTCTACGCCGTCGCGTCCGGTAAGGGCGGTGTCGGAAAGTCCAGTGTCACGGTCAATCTCGCCGCCGCGCTGGCCGCCAAGGGGTTGTCGGTGGGCGTCCTGGACGCCGATATCTACGGCCATTCGATTCCGCGCATGCTGGGCACCGACCAGCGGCCGACACAGGTCGAGCGGATGATCATGCCGCCGGTCGCCCATGATGTGAAAGTCATCTCGATCGCCATGTTCACCCAGGGCAATACGCCCGTGGTGTGGCGCGGGCCGATGCTGCACCGGGCGCTGCAACAGTTCCTGGCCGACGTGTTCTGGGGCGATCTGGACGTGCTGCTGCTCGACCTACCACCCGGCACCGGTGATGTCGCGATCTCCATCGCACAGCTGATCCCGAATGCCGAGATTCTGGTGGTGACCACCCCGCAACCGGCCGCCGCGGAGGTGGCCGAGCGGGCCGGCGCGATCGCGCTGCAGACCCGCCAGCGGATCGCCGGAGTGGTGGAGAACATGTCCTGGCTGGATCTGCCCGACGGCACCCGCATGGACCTGTACGGCGAGGGCGGCGGTCAGTCGGTCGCCGACCGGCTCAGCCAGGCCGTCGGCGCCGAAGTGCCGCTGCTGGGCCAGATTCCGATTGCCCAGCAATTGCGTGAGTCCGGTGACGAAGGCACGCCGATCGTGCTGAGCGATCCGGAGAATCCGGCCGCGAAGGCCCTGCGGGAGATCTCCGACAAGCTCGCCGTGCGCCGTCGCGGCCTGGCCGGAATGTCGCTGGGGATCGACACCTCCCGGCACCTGTGAGGTCGGGCGGCTCGGCCGCCCATTAGGGTGTCGGAATGAGCGCCGCGAAGATGGGGAGCTACCAGGACGTCGAAACCCGTGAACTGGCAACGGTATTGCGGGATCTGGCGTGGACGGTGCATCGGCTGGTGCCGCAGGTCGCCGGACTCGACCCACTGCCCACCACCGAATTAGCGGTGCTCAAACAGGTTCTCACCGCACCCGGTGTCACGGTCACCGAACTGGCCCGCCGGCTCGGGATGCGGCACAGCAATGTCAGTGCCGCGGTCCGGGATCTGCTCGCGCGCGGATTGGTCGTCCGCCGGCCCAGCACCGAGGATCGCCGGGTCAGTCTGCTCATGCCGACCGATAAATCCCTCGCCGAGCAGAACTCCATCGAGGCCGTCTGGTCCGGGACGGTGCGGTCGGCGATGAGCGGGCTGAATCCGCAGCAGGTGAGTGCGCTCGAGGCGGCCTCGGAGGCGATGGCCGCACTCGATCACGTGCTGCGCAGCGAACATCACACCTGACTGATGGGGCGGCTGAAGGCGGCAGCGCAGCATAACCACGGAAGCCGACCCAGCAGGCAGCCGACAAACCCCGCCTGATGGGGCGGCTGAAGGCGGCAGCGCAGCATAACCACGGAAGCCGACCCAGCAGGCAGCCGACAAACCCCGCCTGATGGGGCGGCTGAAGGCGGCAGCGCAGCACACCACGCACCGGCTCTCGGCCCCGCGCCCCCTATCCTCGACCGTATGCTCACGCTGCTGCTGTACGTGCTCATCGTCGGCCTGGTGGCCGCCCTGCTGTTTCTGGTCGCCAGTGCGGTATTCGGGCGCGGGGAGGAAATGGGACCGCTGCCGGAGGGCACCACGGCGACCGTACTGCCGGCGGCCCGGATCCGCGGCGCCGATGTGCGCGCACTGCGCTTCCAGCAGGTGTTCCGGGGGTACAAGGCCGGTGAGGTCGACTGGGCACTGAGCCGCCTGGCCGCGCGCATCGATGAACTCGAGGCCCAGCTCGGATATCCGGAGGGGCCCGGCGCGCGGCCGGACGGCACCAGCACCCACACCGGCAGTTCAGCGCCCCGGAACCACCCGCCCGGCAACGGCGTACAAGCCTTCGGCACCGGCCCCACCCCTGGTTTCGATACCGGTATCAGCACCGGGACACCACCGGCCACCGGCGGATTCGCTTCCCCGGGCACCGCCGGTCCCGGCACCGGTCCGACCGGCTCCTTCCCCACCTCCGCGACCGGCGACCCGGCACCGGGCACACCGACTCAGGGATTTGCGGACACTCGCCCTGGCAGCGGTACCGAACCGGCCTCGGGCACCGCGTCGACCGGCGGATTTCCGGCTCCCGCGCAGCAGACCGGCCCCGGCTACTGGGCACCCGCGCCGCTCCCGCACGAACCCAAGTACCCGGGCGGGCCGCGATGAGCGGCGTAGAGGTGGCCGACGACGGGAAGGTCCGCTGCGGGTGGTCGCTGTCCTCGCAGCTGTACCGGGATTATCACGACACCGAGTGGGGTCGTCCGCTGCACGGGGATGATGCCCTGTTCGAGCGGATGTGCCTGGAGGCGTTCCAGTCGGGGCTGTCCTGGATCACGATTCTGCGCAAGCGGCCGGCGTTCCGGGCGGCGTTCGAGGACTTCCGTATCGAGCGGGTGGCCGAATTCGCAGACGCCGATGTCGAACGGTTGCTGGCCGATCCCGGTATCGTGCGCAATCGCGCCAAAATTCTGGCCTGCATCGCAAACGCGAAGGTTGCCAGAATGCTGCGGCCCGGGTTGGACGAGCTGCTGTGGTCCTTCGCGCCGCCACCGCGGAGCCGTCCGCGCACACTCGCCGATGTGCCCGCCGTCACACGCGAATCCACCGCTCTCGCAACCGAACTCAAGCGGCGCGGGTTCCGGTTCGTGGGGCCGACGACCGCATACGCGCTGATGCAGGCCACCGGAATGGTCGACGATCACATCGCCGATTGCTGGGTCGATCAGCGACGTTGAGCACGCGGCGCGCCGGTCGGTTTTCGAACTCAGATACTCGTCCGGATTCGTGATGAGGAAGAATAGGCAGAGTGCAGCCCACCGGACACGTCCGTCGCGTCCGGCGGCTGTGTGTTGGTGACAACGATGGATTCCGAGAAGTGCGCAGCAGACCGCGCGGATCTGGAGGGAGCAGAGGATGGCGGCCATGAAGCCCCGCACCGGGGACGGTCCCCTCGAGGCAACCAAGGAAGGGCGTGGAATCGTCATGCGGGTTCCACTCGAGGGTGGCGGGCGTTTGGTCGTCGAGCTCACGCCGGAGGAAGCGGCAGCCCTCGGTAAAGAGCTGACCGCGGTCACCAGTTAACCGTTCGATCGCGAGGTCACGACCGGTGTGGAAATCACCGGCGGGCGGGCGCGCGTGGATCCGGTCCGCATGAGCGAGCCTCTGACGGCCATCGCCGCATCCCTGGCCTGCCCACAGTGCGCCGCCGCGATGGCGGTATCGGATCGTCGCCTGGTGTGCGGCGCCGGGCACAGCTTCGATATCGCCCGCCAAGGCTATGTCAGCCTGCTCACCGGGGCCGCAACCAAAATGACCGGTGATTCCGCCGATATGCTCGACGCCAGATCGAGATTTCAGGCTGCGGGACATTTCGCTCCGATCGCGCGGGCGGTGGCGCGTGCCGAGGCCGCCGCCCCCGTCGTCCCCCAGCCCGAGCCCGTTCTCGAGATCGGCGCCGGAACCGGCTACTACCTGGCGGCCGCATTGGACGCGCTGCCCGGCAACTACGGGATCGCCCTCGACGTGGCCAAACCCGCCGCGCGGCGGGCAGCGCGCGCCCATCCCCGGGCGGCGTCGATCCTGGCCGATGTGTGGCAGGGCCTGCCGATTCGCGATGCCGCGGT
>JAFMQT010000360.1 GCA_017354515.1 Nocardia sp.
ATGTGCCCACCCGGGTGTATTCGGTCGCCCTGGGCGGATTCGATACGCACGCCGCCGAACGCGACACCCAGCAGCGGCTGCTGGGCCGCGTCGACGCCGCGATCTCCGGATTTCTCGGTGGTCTCGCCGGAAGTCCGCGGGGTAGGGATGTGGTGGTGCTGGCCTACAGCGAATTCGGCCGCCGGGTCGCGGCCAACGCCTCCCAGGGCACCGATCACGGCACCGCCGCCCCCGTCTTCCTGGCCGGGGACCCGGTGCGCAGCGGGTTCCACGGTGATGAACCCAGCCTCACCGACCTCGACCACGGGGATCTGAAGACCACCGTCGATTTCCGCGATCTCTACGGCGAACTGCTGCACAAGGTGGTCGGCGCCGATCCGGCGCCGGTTGTCGGTACCCGCCGGGACCTGGGCGTCATCGCCTGAATCCGGGCGCGAATAGGTGCGCCCGGAGGCGGCGACCTACGATGCGTGTGCCGGAACGGTCGCCGGAACCGTCCGGTTGTCGCAGTCGATCGGGAGTGGGTGTCGCCGGATGGGAGTGGCCGCATCGGTGCGCACATCGGCGCGGGTGGTCGTCGCCGCTGCCGCCGCGGTGCTCGCGGTCTCGTGCTCGAATGATGCGGGCGGGTCCGCGGTCACCGTGGGTGCCGGGGATTCGGCGCAGTCGCGGTTGATCGCGGAGATGTACGCCCAGGCGTTGTCGCGGGCCGGGGTGCACGCGGTGACCAAGTCGCTGGGGCAGCGTTCGGATTATCTGGCCGCTCTGGACGCCGGCGCCCTCACCATGGTGGGCGATACCAGCGGCGATCTGTTGCGCGCCTTCGATTCTTCGTCCACGGCCGCGCTGCCGGACAAGGATGCGGCCACCGAACTGGCCGCGCAGACCACATCGGAGCCGGCCCCCGCGACCACCGCGCCGACCCGGTCGGTGGCCGGTGATCTCAGCCGCGCGGTGCCCGAGGGCCTGGCGGTCTCCGATATCGCCGACGGCACCGATCTGCGCCCGCAACTTGTGCTTTCGGCCGCAGCGGCCGGGCGCTACGCCAAGAGTCTCACCGATCTGGCCCCGCACTGCGCCGAGCTGTCGGTCGGGATCGCGACCGGACACGAACTGGATCCGCTGCGGGTCTCCCCGGATCCCGGGCGCGATGTATTGACGCCACTGCGGAGCACCTACGGGTGCGCGATCACCCGGCACACCGAATTCGCGAGTGATTCGCAGTTGCGCGCGGCCCTGAACCAGGGCCGGGTGGATGCCGGGGTCTTCACCTCGGCCGCCGCGTTGCTGCCCGGCGGTGCCGGCGATCTGGTGCCGGTCACCGACCCGAAGTACGCCTTCCGCGCGCAGAATGTGATCCCGCTGTCGCGGCAGGGGTCCCTGGACCGGCGTGAACTGAAGGCGCTCAACGGCGTTGCCGGTGAGCTCACCACCGCCGAGCTGACCACGCTGGTGCGCCGGGTGCGCGATGACCACGCGCCGGTCGGTGAACTCGCGCGCACCTGGCTGGACGAACACAACCTCTGAGCACGGCGGGTCACGGGACCGTTTCGGCGCCGGCCGAATCCGTTTCCGGCGATCGAACCGGCGGGTATCGTTGAACCGTTGACAACGGTGCCGACCATCGTCACGGGAGGCCGATATGTTCACCCGCGCAGTCGTTCCCGACGGAATGAGAGTGATGGCGGCGGCGGTGATTGCCGCTTCGGTCGCGGTGATCGGGGGTGGTGGCCGTGTCCGATGAGCCGCTGACCGCGCCCGCCGGTACCGAGATTCGCGATACCGCCGCGGTACGTCCCCGACTGGCTCTGGCCGTTGTCACCGCGGTGCTGTTCGTGACCTTCCTGGACACCACGATCGTCAGCGTCACCCTCGGCAACGTGCAATCGAATCTGCATGCCGGGGTCACCTCCCTGCAGTGGGTGGTCAACGCCTACACCCTGGTGTTCGCGAGCCTGATGCTGGCGGCGGGATCGCTCGGCGACCGCTGGGGCCGCAAACGGGTCATGGTCGCCGGTCTGCTGGTCTTCGCCCTCGGATCGGTACTGTCGGCGCTGGCCGGGACCGTATCGGTGCTGATCGCCGGACGCGCCGTGATGGGCGTCGGTGCGGCGGCCTCGGAACCGGGCACCCTCTCGGTGATCCGGCACATTTTCCCCGATCGCGCCGCGCGGGCGAAGGCGCTGGGCGCGTGGGCCGCGGTATCCGGGCTGGCCCTGGCCCTGGGGCCGGTCATCGGTGGCCTGCTGGTCGGGGCGTTCGGCTGGCGCTCGATCTTCTGGTTCAATCTGATCGTCGCGGTGCTGGTGCTCGCGGCGGCGCTGAGATTCGTCCCCGAGAGCGCCGATCCGCAACCGGGACACGTGGATTGGGCCGGATTCGTCCTCGGCGCCGGTTTCCTGGCGTGCGTGATCTACGCCGGCATCTCCGGTGAACAGGTCGGGTACGCGGCGACCTCGGTGATCACCTTGTTCGTGATCGGCGGACTGGCGCTGGTGGGTTTCCTGATCGTCGAGGTCCGTGCCGCCAACCCGATGTTCGACTTCGCGTATCTGCGCCGCCCATTGGTGCGCGGTGCGCTGGTGGTCGCCTTCGCGGTCTATTTCGGCATCTTCTCGATCTTCTTCTTCACCGCGCTGTATCTGCAGGAGGTGCAGCAGTATTCGGGGTGGAAGACGGCCGCGGTCTTCGGTCCGATGGCGGCGGCCATCATCGTCGGATCGCTGCTCGCCGGATTCTGGGTGGCGTGGCGTGGTTCGCGGACCCCGATGATCGCCGGCTGTGTGCTCGGCGCCGCGGGAATTCTGCTGGCCCGCCAATTCCTCGGTGTCACAGTCCAATTCACGCCGCTGGCGCTGGCGTTGATGCTGGCCGGATTCGGGTTCGGAATCGCCGTGGTGCCGCTCACCTCGGCGGTGCTGTCCGGTGTTCCGGCACGGCATTCGGGGATGGCGGCCGCGGCCACCAACACCATGCGGCAGGTCGGCGCGGTGGTCGGGGTAGCTGTCCTGGGCGCACTGGTCAACTCGTTCCTGAACGCCGATCTGCGGGATCATCTGCGGCAGTTGGGAGTTCCGGACTCGTTCCAGTCGCTGATCATCAACGCGATCGAGACCGGGACCGTTCCGGGTGGCGGTGACGCCTCGGCATCGTCGGCGTTCGGGCCGATCGTGGCGAAGGTCATCAACGCCACCTACGAGGCATTCCATCGCGGTCTGGATATCGCCCTGCTGGTGTCGGCGATCATGACCCTGGTCGCGGCCGCGCTGGTGCTGGTGTGGGTGCCGCGGCGCGGTGACCGTGCCGGATACGGGGAATCGGACTGATCAGGCCGGAAGTGCGCGCTCGTCGGCGTGGCCGGTGAGCAATTCGGTCAGGACCGGATGCATGGCCAGGGCTGAGAGTGCGCCGACCAGGGTGTCGATCAGCGCGGTCCGGTCGATGGGGGATTCGCGCAACCAGATCAGGGTGGTCTCCTCGACGAAGGCGATCCAGCCGCGTAGCACCAGGCGCAGCCGCGGCAGTTCCGGGTCGTCGCTGTCGAGGGGGGTTTCGGTGAGAATGCGATCGACGAGGGCGTCGCGGGTGCTCTGCGCCAACGCCGCGAGCTCCGGGCTCGAGCTGGCCGGTCCGCGCAGCAGGCCCTGATAGGAGATTCGGTTCTCGCTGACGTAGTCCACATAGTTGGTGACCGCGGCGCGCAGCATATCCGGCACGCTCAGGCCGCGATCGGGGGCGGTGCGTCGCAGCAACTCCTCGTTGGCGCGTTGCACGATGGCGCGCTGGAAGTCCTGTTTGGAGGAGAAGTAGTGAAACAGCAGGCCCCGGGAGATCCCTGCCTGCCGGGCGATCTCACCGATGGAGATGTCCTCGAGCGCGCGTTCGCGCAACATCGCCACACCGAGGGTGATCAGCTGCTCTCGGCGTTCGTCCGGGCTCAACCGCACCCGCTTGGCGCCGGCATCGTTATCGCTCACGGATCACATCTTACTGAACGTAGGTCAATACTGTTGACTACCGCTCAATAAGGCCGGTATTCTGTTATGTATGAGCCGTAGGGTTACAGATAAATCCGCGGGCGAGCAGGGCAGGGTCGCCGCTCGCCATGTGCACATCCTGATCGTCGGCAGTGGTTTCTCGGGTCTGGGTCTGGCGATCCGGCTGAGCGAACAGGGCCGTCGGGACTACCTGGTCATCGAGCGGGGCGGTGATGTCGGCGGCACCTGGCGCGACAACACCTATCCGGGCGCGGCCTGCGATGTGCCCTCGCAGCTGTACTCGTACTCGTTCGCGCCGAATCCGGAGTGGACCCGGTCGTTCTCCCGCCAGCCCGAGATTCAGAAGTACATTCAGGGCGTCGCCGATCGTTCCGGCGTGCGCGAGCGTCATATCTTCGACTGCGAGATGACCGGCGCCCGCTGGAATTCCGAGCGCGCGCACTGGGAGGTCAGCACCAGTAAGGGCGCCTTCACCACCGACATCCTGGTCTCAGCGGTGGGTGCGCTGTGCGAGCCGAATCTGCCGGATATCAAGGGCATCAACGACTTCGGCGGGGAGATCTTCCATTCCGCGCGCTGGAACCACGACTCGGACCTGACCGGTAAGCGGGTCGCGGTGATCGGTACCGGCGCCTCGGCCATCCAGATCGTGCCGGCTATCGCGCCGCAGGTCGCCCACCTCGATGTCTATCAGCGCACCGCGCCGTGGCTGCTGCCGCGGATGGACCGCGAGTACACCCTGCCCGAACGGCTGGCACTGAAATACGTTCCGGGCGCGCAGAAGTTGTCGCGCACGGCCATCTACGCCATCCGCGAGAGTCAGGTCATCGGCCTGGCGAAATTCCCCCCGGCGATGCTCGCCCTGGAGACCATCGCCCGGCTCAAACTGCGCACCGAGGTGCGCGATGCCGAGCTGCGCGAGAAGGTCACCCCGAACTTCCGCATCGGCTGTAAGCGGATGCTGATCTCGAACGACTACTATCCGGCGCTCGGCCGCGACAATGTCGACGTCGTCACCGACGGCATCACCGAGGTGCGGGAGAATTCGGTGTTGACCGCCGACGGCACCGAGCGTGAGGTCGACGCGATCATCGTGGCCACCGGATTCCACGTCACCGATTCCCCGGCGTACGAGACCGTGATCGGACGGGACGGGCGCAGCCTGACCGAGGTTTTCGACGAAGTCGGCCAGCAGGGCT
>JAFMQT010000361.1 GCA_017354515.1 Nocardia sp.
TCTCGGTGGTCCCGGGGCGGCACCCGGTTCCTCCGGTTCGGGCGGACTGGGCGATCTGGGCCAGGCGCCCGATCCGGGCAGTGGCGGGTTGGGCTCGGGCCTCGGCAAAGACCACAGCACCGGCGGTATCTCGGCCACGCCGGGCTCGTCCTCGGGAGCCCCGGCCAAGATCACTCCGGTCAGCGGGGGCGATGGCCCCAGCCAGGGTGCCAGTGGTCAGGGAGATGGGAGTGATGATCTGCAGGTGATCGTCGCGGGCGAGATGAAGCGCTTCGACGCCCAAATGTCGGACACGAAAGGTGATTTCGGTCAATTCGGCGGTTTCGCGCATCCGGTGGGGATCGAGAATCCGGGTCCGGCCCAGCCCGGCGGCGCCGCACCGGGATCGACACCCGCACCGGCCGATCCGTCCGGTGGGGCTGGCGGCCAGGCGCTGGCGGGTGCAGCATCGACATGAACGGTATCGACATGAACCCGGTATCGACATGAACCCAGCATCGACATGAACACCGCTGAGAGGAGGCTGTCGTGGCGGAACTGAACGTGGACCCCAACGATCTGGTGTCCTCGGCGGCCGGGCTGGCCGACTTGGTCCTGACCGGCGGTACCGCCCTGCCGCCCGGCTGGGTGACGCCCGCGGGCGCGGATCCGATTTCCGCGCAGGCAGTTCCGCAGCTCAACGCCAGTGCGGCGAGTCTGTACAACGGGCTACTGGCGGTGCTGAACCAAACCCACGGGACCGCCCGGAAAGTCGGTGCGAGCGCGGTCGGCTACACCGTTGCCGATGATCAGGGTGCCCGTGAAATAGGCGGTACCGGCGGCGATCTGGCCACCAACCCGGTGGCCGAAGAGGTGCCGCACACCACCCCGCGGATGGCGCCGGACTACGGTCTCGCCGCCGAACCCACGGTCGATTCGCTGACCTTCGCCCACCAGCTGCACAACGGTCCGGGCCCCGCGGGGGCTTCCCAGTTCGCCGAGAATCTGCGCGGCTATCTGTCGACCACGCACGCCGCAACTACCGACGGTCTCGACCAGCACGCCTCGGTGCTGCAGAACTGGACGCCGGTGGGATCGCAAGCGGCGCAGGAGCTGGGATATCACCGCGGCCTGCTCGATCAGCTCGGGTCCGCGCTCGGTGATCTGGCCGACGGCGCCGACAACTACAGCGACGCCTTCACCAAGGCCAAGGCCAAACATCCGACACCACACGAAATCATCTCCACCCGTAAGGAATTGGCCGCCGCGATCCGGTCGAAGGATCCGGTCGCGACCAGCGCCGCGATGGCCAAGTACAACGAGCAGAACGCGCGGTCGGCACAGACCATCTCCGACTACACCACCCAGGTCGGATCGAAGAACGCGACCGCACAGAACAGTAGCGGCGCGGCCAGCTCGACCGCCGCCTCCGATACCGCCGGGTCCACCGGCACGACCGGTTCGAATACCAGCCAGATGGGCACCCTCGCGGAAGTGCTTCCGAGCCTGGTCAGTTCGATGATGCAGAACGGTATGGCCGGTCAACTCGGGCAGCAGCAGGGGATGGGTGCGGGACAGGGCCAACTCGGCGGCCTGGAATCCGGTGGTCTCGGTGACTACGCCGGATTGGACGGTGGCGGCGCCATGCCGGTGGGCGGACTCAGTGATGCCATGGCCGGAGCCGGTGGTGGCGGCGGAGGCGGCGGCGCGGCCAACAGCATTCCGACCATGGACGCCGGCCCGATGGGTGCGATCTCCGCGGGTCTGACCTCGGCCGCGAGTGCGTCGTCGGCGGTCGATCCCACCGTCGGCCTGTCCCGCGCACCGGTGGCGGATCCGGAGACTCCCGGAATGGCGGCGGGTGGTCGCCCGGGGACGGCGGGCAGCGGATCCGGTATGCCGTATATGCCGATGGCGCCCGGGATGGGTGCTCAAGGGGGGAGTAACAATGAGCGTAACCGGGTGGTCGCCTGGCATCCGGATCGTCTGATGTATGTCGACGACACCCCGCACACTGAACAGGTCATCGGGGAGAAGCCGTCCATCGCACCGCAGATCACCCCCGCGACCCCAGCCCCCGCCAATCCGGCGCAGAACAACACCGGAGGTAACTCGTGAGCGATATTCATCCCGACGTGCAAGCGGCCCTGGACGCCGCGCGTGATCTCCGGCACCGGATCGCGGATCTGCGCGAGCGCATCGACTCGATCCGCTCCCGGCGTCCCTCGCCCAGCGGCGCCGTCATCCCCGAGGTCGACGCGATGGGCCGGCTCACCGATCTGTATCTGGCGCCGGGCACCGTCGACCGTTTCGAGGCAGAGGAATTGGCCGCGGAGATCATGGCCGCCATCCGGGAGAGCTCGGCCGACGCCGGACGGCAGTATCACGTGATCATGTCCGCCGAACCCGAGCCCGGCGACCAGACCCCCGTGGAGCACGCGTCATGAGCGGCGTCACCGTCTCCGATACCGTGCGCTGGCTGCACGATGAGGGACTGGCCCGGCTCGCCGGGGTGGGCGAGCAGAGCGCACATCCGGTGGTGGCCTTCACCATCGACGTCGCGACCGGAACCGTGGGTGTCCATCCCGCCTCGGGGGCGGCGTCGGAGGTGCGCACCGTGGCCGCCGACGATCTGCCGCGCCCGGTCGGCAGTTCGAAACGCCTGGTCGTGGTGGGAGTCACCACCTCGGAGGCGATGCTGGTGGTGGATCTGGCTCAGACACCGGCCATTTCGATCAACGCCGACCGCCCCGAGGATGTCGCGCGTTCGTGGGTACTGCAGTTGCTGCTGAACCCGGATATCACCATCGCCACCAATTCCGCGGAGGTCGCGATCGACCACAGCTCGCGCTGCCGCCGTTCGTTCATACCCGGTGGCGGGGCATCCGTGATCAATGTCGACGATCAGACTTCGGTGCTGACCACCGTAACCCTCAACGCGACGATGGAGGGACCGGACCATCTCGACGTCGAATACGACGGCAGCGGTGAGTTGTATCTGGGATCGCGGTTCTGGTCGCTGCGGCAGGTGATGACCGTCGGCGACAGCACCTGGGCCGCACTGAGCGAGCAGATGTCGACCGAGCCGAGCGAGCAGATGCCGGCCGACTCCACCCCGGAACCGGCTCCCACGGCCACCATCGCACCCCCCGCCGGGGCGGTGGCCGCCCCACCGCGCGGCGCCTTCGCCCCCGACCATACGGAGATCCGATGACAAGCGAACCCGAATACGACGACTACGACACCGATTACGACCCGGATGACGCCGAAACAGCCGTGGCGGAACCGGATTGGAAGTCGATGAGCTATGAGGTGTTCAATCCCGAGCAGAGCGTGGGGGTGGCCTGCAACCGCGACGGTGAGGTGATCGGCCTGCACCTGTCCGATGAGGCCCGCGACAACGGTGACAGCTGGCTGGCCGCGGAGATCCTGCGCCTGGCCAAACTGGCACATCTGAAATCCCGGGTCGGATTGCGTGCGGAGATGGAATACAACGGCGCCCGCCCCTATACCGTCGATTCGTTCGACTTGCCGACCGAGGAGACCTACCGGGCCATGGAGATGGCCGAATTCGGCACCGCCTCCTGAACTCTCGACGACTCGGAAGGAGTTCGCCGTGCTGGACATCGATGATCCCGCGTCCGTGAACGCGGCATCGCAGGAATTCGCCCGGACGGTCTGCGACGGAAATGCCCGCGCGAGCGAAATGGCCGGGGAACTAGGATTGAGCGCTGCGCCGCGGTCGGCTATCGATTGCCGTGCGGTGGATGTGCGCACGCAGATCGTCGACTGGCTGGCGGAGGCGGCCGGTCGGCACACTCGGCACGCGGACCGAACCCACCGGCTGGTCACCGCCGCCACCGCCGCTCTCGGCACCGCCGAAGCCGAAGGCGGCGCCCGCGTGCGGCGGGTGTGACCGCCCACCGGAACCGGATACCTCTGCTATGGCCCTGGACGACTACTGGAACGAGATCGTCGGCGATCATTGGCCGGACATCCCGCCCTCGGATTGGCGGCGGCTGCAGCGGGTCGTCCAGGAGGCCGCCGACGGTATCGATCCCGAGGAGGCCGCGCGGGCGCGCAAGCTGTTTGGTGATCGGGTGCGTGCGAGCGCGGGCCTGGATCCGGCGAAGACCGATATGCAGACCCAGGAGGGCCGGCTGCGGTCCATGGTGGACGCGATGGTCGCCGCCGCGGACACGTTCGGGCGGATCGCGGATATCGTGCACCGGACCCGCAATCAGATGCTGGACGTATTCGAGAAGGCCGAACACGAGATCCACGCCGAACAAGAACGCGAAGCGGCCGGCGAGGACAGTCCCGGCGAGGAAGCCGGCAAGATCGGCGACATCATCGGCGGGGCCGCTCAGGAAATCGCCGATATCGAACATCAGCATCTGAAACTGCTGGGGCCGCAAGGTCTTCCGGAGCTCGAGCGGATCCGCGAATTGCTGGGACTGCCGGATACGTCGCCGACCGGTCCCGGCTCGTCGCCGCAGGACGGGCCGGGGACGCAAGCCCCCGGTGCTCCCACGGTGCCGGACGGGCGCGCCGCGGCCACCACCGGCGGTACCAACCCTCAGCTCGCCGCATTGCTGGGCCGACTGGGGCTGGGACAGTTGAGCACGCTGGATCCGCGAGCGTTCGCCCACGACCTGGGCTTGCCGACGCTCGATCCGGCCGGTGATCACCAGCTCGGGGCACCGCCACCGGAAGTTCCAGCGGGCACTCCTGGATCCGGGGCCGGGCCCGCGATGGATGGCGCGCACGGGCCCGATGGCGGTGGTCCCGGTGCGGGTGCCGGTTTCGGACCGGCGGGCGGTGCCGCGAATGTCCACGATCCCGCCGGTGGTCCCGGATCCGATGGTGGTGCCGGTTCGGATGGCGGTGGCGGTTCGGATGGCGGTGGGGTAGGACCCGGCGGATCCGATGGCCCCGGACCGGATCGCGGCGATTCGGGCCAGATCGCGGCCCACGCGGAATCGCCGGGCCCGTCCGATGATTCGGCTGTGCACGGCGGTCGTGACTCCGGCGCCCATGATACAGGAGGCGGTGATTCCACACCGGCGCAACCTGTTTCGTCCGACGAGGGTGGCGCTGTGCCGGTGTCCGCTTCCCGGAGTTCGGAGGGATCGGCTGCCGCACCGCCGGCGAATCAGGTCGACCCGATGCCGTTGCTGATGACGACAGC
>JAFMQT010000691.1 GCA_017354515.1 Nocardia sp.
GATATGTTCGCGCGGGTGGAGGCACTGCCGTGGGATGTGGTGCATTCGGCGGTCAAGGAACATCAGGACTGGGACGATCCCAAAAGTTACGCCGAGGCGCTGCGCGCGCAGCCGCTCGGGGTGAATGTCGCTGCGTTCCTTGGGCATTCCGATATCCGGGTGGCGGTGATGGGGTTGGATCGCGCCTCCGACGCCGCGGTGAAACCGACCCGGTCCGAACGCGGACAGATGGTGCGGATGCTCACCGACGCCCTCGACGCCGGCTTCCTCGGGCTGTCCACGATCCGCAGTTCGTTCTCCAAACTCGAGGGCAAACGCTTTCCGGGACGGCAACTGCCCTCCACCTACGCCCCCTGGTCGGAATATCGGGAGCTCAATGATGTGCTGCGCGAACGCGGCCGAGTCCACCAGAGCACCCCGAATCTCACCAGCCGCGTCGAGGTCGGGCAGTTCTTCCGGCAGAGCGCCCGCCACCGCGGCAAGCCGCTCAAGACCACACTGATCTCCGCCGCCGATATCAAGGCCGACCGCACCGTGGTGCGGGTGGCGACAACCGCTGCCGCACTGGCGAATCGGGTGCTGGGCGCACAGTTCCGCTGGCAACATCTGCCGGTGCCGTTCGAGGTGTATGCCGACGGCGTGGATCTGGTGGTATTCGAAGAGTTCGGGTCGGGTGTGGCCGCACTCAACATCCGGGACCTGATGCGCCGCCACGAATATCTGGCCGACCCGCAGTTCCGTCGCGCCTTCGCCAAGGATATCGCCAAGAAGTTCGGGCCCCGGGTCTGGCATCGAGACCTCTACGACGCCGAAATCGTCGCCTGCCCCGACGATTCCGTGGTCGGCAAGTCGTTCGGGCAGATCGCCGACGAGCGCTCGATCGCGCCCTCGGACGCGCTGCTGGATCTGGCGGTCGAGCACGGTTCCAAACTGCGCTGGCGCACCACCATCGCCAATGACCGTGACGCGGAATTGAATTGGCTGGCCTGCTCCCCGCACGTGCAGATGGGTTTCGCCGATTCCGGTGCGCACCTGCGCAATATGGCCTTCTATAATATGGGCGTCCGATTCCTCGAACGGGTCCACCGCGACCGGTTCATGCCCGTCGAGCAGGCGGTACACCGGCTCACCGGTGAACTCGCCGAGTGGTACGGCCTGGACACCGGCCGCATCGGCGTCGGCTCCCGCGCCGACATCGCGGTGATCGACCCCGCCGGTTTCGACGGCTCCAGCGCCGCCTATCACGAGGCGCCCATGCCCGGCGCCGGCGTGGACCGCATGGTCAACCGCAACGACGCCGCGGTGACCGCGACCATCGTCAACGGCATCCCGGTCTACGAAAAAGGTGAATTCGCAGACGGTTTCGGCACCACCCTGCACGCCGGAACCTTCCTCCGAGCAACCGAGTGAGCGGCCGCGGACGAGCCGATCAGCACATCGAGGCGTCAGGCGATGTTCGACTCGAGCAGGCGGGCCAGGACCTCACAACCGCATTCGGGTCCGTTCAGATACGGCGCCCACGAATAAGAGGTGTGCTGGCCCCCGCCCTCGTTCACGACCGGCAGCCGCGGCAGGTAGGCCAGCACCTCACCGATCGCCGCATCCACCCGCCGGCGCGCGATCCCCGCGTCCCACGGCTCGCCGGGAAGTTCTCCGGTCCACGGCATCTGCCACGTATTCTCCGAAATCCGCTGGGCCAGTTTCCTTCCCCACAGCACCACA
>JAFMQT010000692.1 GCA_017354515.1 Nocardia sp.
CGCCGGCGCGGCCTGGCCGGCTCGGACGCGGTCACCGGCATTCCCGCGAACCGTGGGATAACCGCACAACATACCTAAAGGTCATATATGCCATAAGTCACACCCTGAGAAGTTGCTACATCGGTGCATCCAACCGCTAGATTGCGGCCGTGATCATCGCGCGAATCGTCTCGAGAGAAGACCGGTGTTGACAGCGGACGCGCGAGCCGAGGTCGAGAAATTCCTGCTGGGGGACAGGTTCGTCTGCCTGGCGGGCCGTTCGGCATGGCGGCAAGGCGGCATCATGCACCGGCATTACGACGTTATGGGCAGCGCGGAGTCCGGGGATCTGATGGCCCTGGACCTGGCCGAGTTCGTGGGTGCGGCGGACTGGAGTGCCAAGCGGTTCACCAGCTTCATCGCCACCTTCGAACGCCCGCGCGGCGTCGACGAACTGCGCTTCGAGGAACTGCTCTGGGAGCAACTGCAGGTCCTGCACGAAGCCGACTCGACCACCTTTGCCTGGGCCGAGGGCTACTCGAGTGATCCGCAGTCGGGCCGGTTCGCCTACAGCGTCGCCGGGCACCCATTCTTCGTGATCGGGCTGCACGAGACGCACTGCCGCTACGGCCGCCGGCCTCCCTTCCCGATGCTGGCGTTCAACTCCCACGTCCAGTTCGCCCGCATCAAGGAGGCCGGGATGTGGGATCGCCTGGCCGACAAGATCCGTAAGCAGGACATCAAACTGCAGGGTGATATCAACCCGAATCTGCTGGAGTACGAACAGCTTCCCGAGACCCGCCGCTATTCGGGCCGGCCGAAGGCGGCGGACTGGAAGTGCCCGTTCGCCGCGCGCGAACGCGAACTCACCGGGATGTCCGGAGTCTGAGGCGGTAGCCAGGGCACACCCGCGGTGTGCCCGGATCCGGTCAGCCGATGTGGGTCAGGGAGTAGTCGTCACGGTCGAGGTGGGCGGCGCGGCGCCGGTAGCGGGTCACCCCGCCGGGCCAATTGTTGGTGATCTTGCCGGAGGCGGTGCGATACCAGCTGGTGCAGTAGTTCCACGGGGTGCGCTCGAGCCGCCGCTGGAGCTGGTCGTTGTAGTACCGTTCGGTATCGGCGCGCACCTCGATCACGGTGCCCGGGTCCTCGGCGAGTAGCCGCACGGCCTGGCGGATGTGCCGGGACTGCGATTCGATCATGTGGATGATCGAATTCGATCCCAGATTCGTATTCGGCCCATACACCATGAAGAAATTGGGGAACTCGGGGACCGAGATCCCGTAATAGGCGTGCGCGCCGTCGGCCCACACCTTCGACAATTCCTTCCCCTCGCGCCCGGTGATCCGCATCGGCCACAGGAATTCGGTGGCCTTGAAACCGGTGCCGTAGATGATCACATCGGCCGGATGGTCGACGCCGCCGGCGGTGCGCACCCCGGCGGGGGTGATCTCACTGATGGCGTCGGTGGTGACCGTGACGTTCGGCTGGTTCAGGGCGGGGTAGTAGTCACTGGAGAACAGGGTGCGTTTACACCCGAGCGGATAGTCCGGGGTCAGGATCTCGCGCAGCGTGGGGTCGCCGACATTGCTGTTCAGATTGTGCAACGCCCATTTCGACAGGCCGCGGGCGACGATCGGAGCCTCGACCAGCCCCAGTGAGGCGAGTTCGCCGACCGCCCACCACCAGGCTCGTTCGAAGGCCATCCGCGGACTGCGCGACAGCCTCGCGCGCTTGCGC
>JAFMQT010000693.1 GCA_017354515.1 Nocardia sp.
GGATCTGCGCGGCCGGCGGGTGGCGATCATCGGAACCGGCGCCTCCGCGGTGCAGATCATTCCCTCGATCGCCCCGGAGGTCGAACATCTGACAGTGCTGCAGCGCACCCCGATCTGGTGTCTGCCGCGCCCCGACAGCCCGCTACCCGGTCCGGCACGCTGGGCACTGCGAAATCTTCCCGGCGGAAAGTCGGTATCGCGGTTGGCCGGTCAGGCCTTCGTCGAACTCACCTTCCCACTGTCGGCGCATTACTATTCGACCCTGCCGATCGCCAAACTCGGTGAACGCACCGGATTGGCGCATCTGCGGAATCAGGTGCGCGATCCCGAGATCCGCGACAAGCTCACCCCGCGCTATGCGCTGGGCTGCAAACGCCCCGGCTTCTCCAATGACTATCTGCAAACCTTCAATCGCGAGAACGTGACGTTGGAAACCGATCCGATCACCGAGATCACGCCGACCGGAATTCGCACGATCAGCGGTCACGAGCACGCGGTGGATGTACTGATTCTGGCGACCGGATTCAAGGTCATGGAATCGGGAAATATGCCGACCTTCGATATGACCGGGGTCGGCGGGCGCGATCTGGAGAAGTGGTGGGACGAGAATCGGCTGCAGGCCTATGAGGGTGTGAGCGTGCCGGGATTCCCCAATTTCTTCTCCATCATCGGCCCCTACGGTTACAACGGATCCTCATATTTCGCGCTTATCGAAATGCAGACCCAGCACATTCTGCGGGTGCTACGGCATGCGCGCGAGCGCGGCGCCGGCCGGATCGAGGTCACCGCGGGGGCCAACGAGCGTTATTTCCGCGAGATGCTGGAACGCCGTGACGGGCAGGTGTTCTGGCAGGACAGCTGCGCCCTGGCCAACAGTTACTACTTCGACAAACACGGCGATGTGCCGTTGCGGCCGATGACCACCGTCGAGGCCGCGTGGCGGGCCAAACATTTCGACCTGAACGACTACACCTTCGGCGAGCCGGCGAGTGCCCGCTCGCGCGGACGCGCCAGCTGATCGGTCAGGCGCCGGTGTGCGTCCACCAGCGAGGGCCCGTACCAGGTCAGGTCACGACCGCTCACCAGCGCCACCGGGATGTCCGGAAATGCCTCGGGCCCATCGTCTTCGGTGAATGTATAGGGCTCGTCCGGTAACACGGCCAGCCGAACATCCTCGAGCAGCAGGGTTTCGGAGACGGTGGGGTAGCGATCCACACCGCTGGCGTGCACCAGCCGCAGGCCCAGACGCTCGGCGATATCGGAGGTGAAGGTGTCGGCGCCGACCACCATCCACGGATTGCGCCACACCGGAATCACCGCGTCCACCGGCGGCGGCGCGGGTGCTTCCCATGCTCGGCGGGCGCGTGCCAGCCAGTCCGGTGCCTCGCCTCCGAGGGCGACCTCCAGCAGCCTGGTCAGCGATTCGAAGGCCTCGTCCAGCGTGCGGATTCTGGTGACCCACACCGCGATTCCCGCATCGCGCAGGCGGTCGACATCGATGCGGCGGTTCTCCTCCTCATTGCAGACCACCAGGTCCGGTGCCATAGCGATGATGCGGCGGATATCGGGATTCTTGGTCCCTCGGACTCGGGGGACATCCAACTCGCGCGGATGGGTGCACCATTCGGTGGCCGCGATCAGCAGGCCGGGCCGGCTCACCGCGATCGCCTCGGTCAGTGAGGGCACCAGCGATACCACCCGGCGCGCCGGGCTCGGTA
>JAFMQT010000694.1 GCA_017354515.1 Nocardia sp.
TGCAGACCGATCAGGCCTTCTACATCCATCGTCCGATCCTGGCCGGTGACATCTTGCGCAGTGAGGCCTCGATCGACTCGATCCGTCAGGTCCGGGGCAACGACTTCATCTCGGTGAAGGCTACCGTCCTCGACCAGGAGGACCGGGTCGTACAGGTCGGCAGCACCACCATCGTCGCCCGGCCGGGGGTGAAGATGGAGGCCGAGGTCGCGCGGGTGGTCGAGGGTGTGATCATGCACCGCGGCGATTTCGCCACCGACCCGGATGTGCTGCGGCCGATCAGCACCGAGGAGGCGGCCGCGGAACCACCGCTGTCGCAGACTCGGGCCGCCCTGCCGATCGACACCGAGCCACAGTTCGACGAGTTGTCGGCCGGGGATCCGCTGCCCGCGCGGACCATGCGTCTGACCCGCGGCGATCTGGTCAACTACGCCGGTGTGGCCGGCGATCCGAATCCGATTCACTTCAGTGACCGGGCGGCCGAATTGGCCGGACTGCCGACCGTCGTCGCGCACGGCATGCTCACCATGGGCTTGGGCGCGGAGTATCTGGCCTCGTGGCTGGGCGATCCGGGTGCGATCGCGAGCTACAGCGTGCGCTTCGCCGGATTCGTTCCGGTGCCGCCGCTCTCGCCCGCGGAACTCGAATTCACCGGCAAGATCAAATCACTCGATCCGGAGCGGCGCACCGCGACCGTCCTGCTGAACGCCACCGCCGAGGACAAGAAGCTGTTCGGCCGCGCGATGGCCGAGGTGCAGCTGTCCTGAGCCCCGGTTCAGGGCAGTGCGGCGTGCATCAGGTAGACGTTGTAGTCACTCCAGGTGCTGATCGTGAAGTAGAGATCCGATCCGTTCGACCACGGATGCATGAAGCCGCCGTACAACTCGGGATATTTGCCCGAAACGTGCACCAGCGGCGTGCTCTGCGACCACAGCCCCTGCGGTGAATCCGATTCGCGCAGCACGATCGCGGCCTTCGCGGTGTCCAGATAGCTCATCTGCCAGACCCGGCGGGCGGTGTCGTAGCGGACCGACAATTCCCCGGCCGGAGCGTCGACTACCGGTGTGGCAGCGGCGAATCCACCCACCGGCGTCCAGGTTCCGTCGCGCCAGTACTGGTAGGCGGTCCGGTTCAGGACCTGATCCTTGGGTACCCGGGCGAGGCCGACCGCGCCGAGCCGGGTGTTGGGTGTGCCGAACATGTAGACGTAGTCCCCCTGCGGCACCATCGCCGTCACCTGGAAATTGGCGAGGCCGAAGATGTTGTCCCAGTGCGCGTTCGGATCCTTGGTCCAGGTCTGGCCGTGATCGTCGGAGTAGGCGATACCGCCGTAGTTGGTGTAGAAGGTGCCCGGAATGCTGTTCCAGGTCCGGATCGACATATAGCTCAGGTACTGCCGCATCCCTCCGGCCGAGCCCTGGTGCGGCAGTGCGAAACCCGAGGTAGGGATCGTGGTGATCTCGATATTGTCCTGTTTGCGGCTGGAGAGCACCTCGGCGGCATGACACCGGCTGTCGGTGACCATCCGGTCGATGATCATCCCCCGGTCCAGATCGCGATTGGAACTGAAGCCCAGCAGATTGCTGCGCCAGTCCTCACCCATCCCGCCGGGCGGATGGAAGCCGTGCCCGACGGTGTCACCGAAGGCGGTCGCGATCTCACCCGGACCGCTCTGCCACATGATGCCCAGGTCGGTCCCGTTGACCTGCCAGCG
>JAFMQT010000362.1 GCA_017354515.1 Nocardia sp.
CTGCTGTCCTACCGTTATATGGCGGTGTGGATGGCCGAATACCCGTTCGAGGCCGGTGTGTCGGTGCTGGGCGCGGTCGCCGGATTCGCCTGGGCGTTCGCCCGGACCTGGTTCGCGCGCGCGGGTCAGCGATCCTCGTCCATTCCTTCGTCGCCGAGTTCGTTGACCAGCAGCATGCCGTCTCGGTGGCGTTGTTCGCGATAGGCGGTGCGGCCGACCAGATGGGCGATCGCCGGTGCGGTGATCAGCACGAACAGGGCCGCGAGCAGCAGCATCCACACATTCGGATGGCCGCGCACCCGCAGCGCCGCACCGAGCAGGATCAGAATCAGTCCGGTCACCTGGGGTTTGGTTGCCGCGTGCATGCGGGTGAGGGTGTTCGGGAAACGGACGAGGGCGATCGCCGCGGTCAGGTTCAGTACCGCGCCCAGCAGCATCATCAGGGCGGACAGCGCGGTCAGCAGCGCGCCGGCCAGGCCGCTCATCGGTCGTCCCGGACTCGGAACCGGGTGACCGCGGCCGACCCCAGGAATCCGACCAGCGCCAGCGCCACCACCCCGGCGACCACCGTGGTGTCATCGCTGTAGGCGGCCCAGATCGCGAATCCGGCGGCCGCGATTCCCACCAGGGAGTCGATACCGATCACCCGGTCGAGGGTGCCCGGCCCGGCCAGGATGCGGTAGCTCACCAAGAGCGCGGCCACGGCCAGCAGTACCCCCGCCACGACGGCGACGACAGTCATCGCACCTCCCGAATCTCTTCGCCACGTTCGAACGCACTGATCAGCAGGTGTTCGAGCCGATGGGTCACGCGGTAGAACTTCGCGACCGCCCGATCACTGCCCACGTCCAGGACATGGACCCACACCGCGCCGGCCTCGCGGTTCAATTCCAGCACCATCGTCCCGGGAATCACATTGAGTACATCCGCGCACAACACGAGCACCAGATCCGAATCGATGCGCAGGCGCACCCGCAACACACCCGATACCGGCGGCCCGGCCGGCCGGACCGCGAACCAGGCGATCTGCACACTGGACTCGATCGCGTAGAACGCGGTGGCGGCAAGCAATTCCAGTAGCGGCAGGATCCGGACGGTGCCGTGTACCGGGACCCGCGGCAGCGGGAGCGACACCATGATCAGTCCGCCGACCACCAGGCCGCCCAGCAGATTCGCGGCGCTGGCATCACCCCAGGCCGCGGTGAAGACCACCGCGAGCCAGACCAGGGTACCGATGCGCACCAGCCATTCCCGGCTCACCGGTCACCTCCCGAGGGCCAGGTGGGCGGTGGTCCCAGCACGGTTTCCAGATATCGGTGGCTGTCGGTCAGATCACCGGCCGAACGTTGGGCGACGGCCAGGATCGGACCGGCGAACACCGTCATCGCCAGCCCGACGGCGATCAACGCGGCCGTGGGCGCCACCATCGACGCCGGCATCCCACCCGGATCGTCGCGATGTTCGAACAGCACGTCATCGGATTCCTCGATCAGCGCCGAGGGGGCGGCGGCGGCCAGCGCGCCCTCGGGGGCCTGTGCGCGCGGCCGCCAGAAGACCTTGCTCCACACCCGCGCCAGCGCGTACAGGGTCAGCAGACTGGTCAGCACCGAACCGACCACCAGGATCCAGGCCAGCACGCTGCCGTCGGCCGCACCGGCCTGCAGCAGCCGTACCTTGCCGATGAAACCCGAGAACGGCGGAATCCCACCGAGATTCAACGCCGGAACGCCGAACAGCAATGCCAGTGCCGGGCTCGCGGCGAGCAGACCACCCAGCCGGCTCAGCGACGCCGAACCCGCCTGCCGCTCGATCAGCCCCACCACCAGGAACAGCGTCGTCTGCACCAGAATGTGGTGGGCCACATAGAAAACCGTTCCGGCCATCCCCGCGATCGAATTCAGCCCGACCCCGAACAGCAGATAGCCGATATGGCTGACCAGTGTGAACGACAGCAGTCGCTTGATATCGCTCTGCGCGATGGCGCCGAGGATGCCGATCAGCATGGTCAGCAGACCGCCCACCAGCAGCACCCGATCGAATACGCCGGGCGGCAGCAGCAATTCGTGGATCCGGATGATCGAATACACCCCGACTTTGGTCAGCAGGCCCGCGAACACCGCGGTCACCGGGGCGGGTGCGGTCGGATACGAATCGGGCAGCCAGTTCGACAGCGGGAACACCGCCGCCTTGATGCCGAAGGCGATCAGCAGCACCGCGCAGATCGCCGCGCGCACACCCTCCGGAATCGCATGCATCCGCAGTGACATATCGGCCAGATTCAGGGTTCCGGTCGCCGCATAGGCCAGCGCGATCCCGATCAGGAACACCACCGACGACACCAGCGAGACCAGCACGTACGACACCCCGGCGCGCACCCGCTCGGTACTGGCTCCCAGGGTCAGCAGGACGAATGAGGCGCCGAGCAGAACTTCGAAGCCGACGAACAGGTTGAACAGGTCCCCGGCCAGGAAGGCGATCGAAACCCCCGCGGCCAGAATCAGATAGGTGGGCTGGAAGATCGACGTTGGCTGGCGGTCGGAGCCGTCCTTGACGCCCTGCCCGATCGCGAACACCAGCACCGCGAGCAGCACGATCGCCGATACCAGCAGCATGCCCGCCGACAACCGATCCACCACCAGCGTGATCCCGATCGGTGTGGGCCGGCGCCCGACCTGCAGCGCCGCCATTCCGTGCCGGTCGGCCAGATACAACAGCAGTGCCGAGACCACGGCCATCGCCGTCAGCGCCGCCACCGAAATCGTCTGCTGGATCCGCGGTCGGCGGCCCACGATCAAGGTCGCGGCGGCGGTGAGCAGCGGGATCAGCACCGGCAGCGGCGCGAGGGCCGGTAACAGGCTGGGCGACAGCGTCATTGCGACGGATCCTCGCCCTCACGCCGGGCGGCGACCTTGACATCCTCGGGGTCGTCCTCGACCTGTTCGGTGGTGGTCAGCGCATAGGCACGATAGGCCAGGGCCAGAACGAAGGCCGCGAATCCCATGGTGATCACGATCGAGGTCAGGATCATCGCGTGCGCCAGCGGATCGGACTGCGCCAGCGGATCGGACTGCGCTGGCGGATCGGACACAGACTTGTGCAGGCGATCGGGTTCACCGGCGATCGGCGGCCGCGCGGCCGGACCGCTCAGGGTAAGGATCAGCAGATTCACCGCGTTGCCGAACAGCAGCAGACCCAGCAACATCTTCGACACGGCGCGCTCGAGCACCAGGTACACCCCGGTCGCGATCATAATTCCGACCAGTATCAGCATGGTGATATTCGCGCTCATCGCACACCTCCTCATCCGGCCGAAGCCGTTGTGCCCGGCAGGAATTCGGTATCGAGCCGGGCGCCCAGACTGCGCAGCACATCGAGTACCAGGCCGATCACGATCAGATACACACCCAGGTCGAAGACCATCGCGGTCACAAATTTCACCTGCCCCAGCACCGGCAGCGTGATCTCGATGATCGCCGAGGACAGCGGCGGTGCGCCCAGGAGCAGTGAGGTGGTCGCGGTGCCCGACGCCAGCACCAGTCCGGTGCCCAGCACATGTCCGGCATCGAGCGGAAGCGCCTCGGCCAGTTCGTAGCGTCCACCCGCCAGATAGCGCATGACCAGGGCCAATCCGGCCGTGAGCCCGCCCGCGAAACCGCCGCCCGGTGCGTTGTGACCGGCGAAGAAGAAGTACGCCGAGAGCACCATCATGGTCGGGAACAGCATCCGGGTGGTCATCGCCATCACCATCGACCGGTCGCGCGGGGCCACCAGGGGGCTCGACCGCAGCCAGTATGAACGGTCCGGATCCGGGGTGTATCCGGGTGCGTCGACGACTCGGGGCAGGGTCCCGAACCGGCGGCTGCGGAACATCAATGAGGCGACGCCGGTGGCCGCGACGACCAGCACCGAGATCTCGCCCAGGGTGTCCCAGGCTCGGATATCGACCAGCAGCACATTCACCGCGTTCTTACCGCCGCCCAGCCGATAGGCGGCCTCGGGAATGCGATGCCAGATCGGATCGGCGCCGCGGGCGGCGGTGGCGAAGGCGGCCACCAGCACCACCGTCGCCCCGACCGCGGCGCCCAGGATCGCCCGGCGCACCTTCAGCGCGGCGGTGCGGCTCGGTTCCACCTCGGCCGGGAATTTCCGCAGTACCAGCACGAAGATCACCAGTGTCAGCGTCTCGACCAGGAACTGGGTCAGCGCCAGATCGGGTGCCCCGTGCAGTGCGAAGATCGCCCCGCAGCCATAGCCGGTGACCCCGACCAATAGCACCGCCGCGAGGCGGTTGCCCATGACCGTGGCGGTCACCGCCATCGCCGCCATGATCACGGCGATCACCAGTTGCATCCAGGAGTCCCAGGCGCGCAGGGAGATTCGCGACCGGGCGCCGGTGAACAGCATCACCGTCGGCAGTACCGCCACCGTACTCAGGATCAGCGCCTGATTCAGCGGCAGTGAACCGCGCTGGGTGGCGGCCGTCATGCGCAGCGACAGCTGATCCATCGCCCGCAGCACCGCGTCGTACACCCGGTCGGCATTGCCCAGCCGCGGATTGTGGGACTCGCCGATCCGGCCCCGAATCTCGAACAGCACCAAGCCGCCGGCGAGGGCGACCACGCTCAGCGCCAGGGGCGCACCCCAGCCGTGCCAGAGCGCGAGGTGAGTGCGGACGGCGCCGAGGGTGCCGGCGTACGGGGACACCAGCCGATCCATTCCGGGTGCGGCCGGACCGGCGGCCAGCGAGGCCACCGCCAGTACGGCGGGCGGCGCCAGGAACAGGGCGTTCGGGCGGTGCCAGGCGCGTGGCGGTTCGGGTGGGACCGCCGCACGCCGCCTGGTGCCGAACGCACCCCACAGCAACCGGGCGGTATAGCCGACCGTCAATGCCGATCCCGCCACGATCCCGGCCGCGACCGCGATCCGGACCGGTGTGGTCAGATTCGGTGCGTGCAGTTCCGCGTCGAAGGCGCTCTCCTTACCGGCGAACCCGAACAGCGGCGGTAACCCGGCCATACTCAGCCCGGCCAGGACCGCGATCGTGCACAGTGCCGGCGCTCGGCGTCCGATTCCCGACAGCCGTCGCAGATCCCGGGTTCCGGCGCACTGGTCGATGACCCCGACTACCATGAACAGG
>JAFMQT010000695.1 GCA_017354515.1 Nocardia sp.
TCGGTCACCTCGTGATAAGTGACATCCACCGCCGCCTCGGTCGGACCATACAAATTGTGCAACCGGGCACCGGTGAGCTCACGCAGCCGATGCGCGGTCGACGCGGGCAGCGCCTCACCCGAGGCGAAGACCGAACGCAGCGAATCACACCGCGCCGCAGCGGGTTCGGTGACGAAGACCGCGAGCATGGACGGCACGAAGTGCGCCACGGTAACCCGCTCGGCGACGATGAGCTCGGCCAGATAGGCCGGATCCCGGTGTCCGTCCGGGCGAGCCAGCACCAGCCGCGCACCGATCTGCAAGGGCCAGAAGAACTCCCACACCGACACGTCGAAGGTCGCGGGGGTCTTCTGCAGCACCGTATCGGCCGGCGTCAGCTGATACTGGAACTGCATCCAGACCAGGCGGTTGACGATCGCCGAATGCGGGACCGCCACACCCTTGGGGCGGCCGGTGGAACCGGAGGTGAAGATGACATAGGCGGTATCGGCGGGCCGCAGCGGTCGGCAGCGTTCGGCGTCGGTGATCGGGTCCAGCGCATATCCGGACAGATCCAGCAAATCGATGCGGACCTGCGCGGTATCGGATTTCAGATCGTCACCGGAGGTCAGCACGGTCACCGGATCGGCGGTGCGCAGGATGTATTCGGTGCGCTCGGCCGGATGGTCGGGATCGAGCGGCACATACGCACCACCGGCGACAGTGACCGCGTACATCCCGACGACCAGGTCCACCGACCGTCGCATCCCCAGCGCCACCAGGGATTCCGCACCGACTCCGCGTTCGATGAGCCAGCGCGCGAGCCGGTTCACCCGGGCCGAGAACTCGGCGTAGGTCAGACTCGTCCCCTCGAAGGTGACCGCGATCGCGTCCGGAGTGCGGGCGAGTTGGGCCGCGAACATCGAGGCCAAGGTGGCCGAGGTATCGACCGGATGCGAGGTGTCGTTCCAGTGCGAGACCACCAGTTCGCGTTCGGCGGCATCGAGCAGGTCGATATCGGCCACCGGCACCCCGGCGTCGGCGGTGATCGCCGTGATGACCCGGATCAGGCGTCCGGCGATGGCGCGCACCGCGTCCTCGTCGAACAGATCCCGCAGATATCCGGCGCGGATCCGCAGCCGGGAGTCCAGCTGCGCGACCAGGGTCAGCGGATAGTGAGTGGCGTCGGCGGCATCGATGTCGGTGACCGACATGCCGTCGATATCGGCGGCCCGCTCCCGGATGCCCTCGGCGTCGACCGGATAGGACTCGAAGACCAGCAGGGTGTCGAACAGGGCGCCGAATCCGGTTCCGGCCTGAATGTCGGCCAGGCCGACATAGTGATGTTCGAGCAGATCGGCCTGCTCGCCCTGCACCCGGGTCAGCAGCTCGCGCACCGATTCGGCGGCGTCGAGGCGGACCCGCACCGGGACCGTGTTGATGAACAGGCCGACCATCGATTCCACCCCGGTCAGCTGCGCCGGGCGTCCGGAGACCGTGGCGCCGAACAGTACGTCGTCGCGACCGGTGGTGCGGCCCAGCAGAATTCCCCACGCGATCTGCAGCACCGTATTCGGCGTGACACCCAGCCGGGTGGACAGCGCGGTGAGCCGCGCGGTGGCGTCCTCATCCAGTTCGAAGCTGTATTCGCCGGACAGCGCGGTAATTTCGCGGCCGGGTTCGGAGCGGGCGAGCAGCGTCGGCTCAGTGACGCCATCCAGGGCCGCGTTCC
>JAFMQT010000363.1 GCA_017354515.1 Nocardia sp.
GCGATGCCGAGCTGCGCGAGAAGGTCACCCCGAACTTCCGCATCGGCTGTAAGCGGATGCTGATCTCGAACGACTACTATCCGGCGCTCGGCCGCGACAATGTCGACGTCGTCACCGACGACATTACCGAGGTGCGGGAGAATTCGGTGGTGACCGCCGACGGCACCGAGCGTGAGGTCGACGCGATCATCGTGGCCACCGGATTCCACGTCACCGATTCCCCGGCCTACGAGACCGTGACCGGGCGGGACGGGCGCAGCCTGACCGAGGTTTTCGACGAAGTCGGCCAGCAGGGCTACAAGGGGTCCGTGGTCCGCAACTTCCCCAATATGTTCTTCATGCTCGGCCCGAATGTGGGCCTGGGGCACACCTCGATGGTGTACATGATCGAATCGCAGATCAATTACATCGCCGATGCCATCGATACCTTCGATCGCCGCGGGTTGCGCACCGTCGAGGTGCGAGAAGACGTCCAGAACAAGTACAACCGGCAACTTCAGGACAGTATGGCCGGTAGTGTCTGGCTCACCGGAGGCTGCGCCAGCTGGTATCTGGACAAGCATGGCAACAACACCACGCTGTGGCCGGACTTCACCTTCCGCTTCCGCAAGCTGCTGGAGAAGTTCGATCTCGCGGCCTACGACACAACTCAAACGACCAACGGGGCCCGCGTGCGGGCCGATCTGAAAGTGGTGACAGCCCAGTGAGCGATGATGCTTACTTCGCCGGAAAAGTCTGCGTGATCACGGGTGCGGGTTCGGGAATCGGCCGCGCCCTCGCCGAGAACCTGGCCCGCCGCGGCGCCAAACTCGCGCTGTCGGATGTCGATACCGAGGGGCTGGCCGAAACCGTCCGCCGCTGCGAGGCGCTCGGTGCGCCGGTCAAGTCCGACCGCCTGAATGTCGTTGAGCGCGAAGCCGTTCTGCTGTACGCCGACGAGGTGAAAAAACATTTCGGCGTCGTACACCAGATCTACAACAACGCCGGTATCGCCTTCCACGGCGATGTGATCGAGTCCCAATTCAAGGACATCGAACGCATCATGGATGTCGACTTCTGGGGAGTTGTCAACGGCACCAAGGCATTTCTGCCGATGCTCATCGAATCCGGCGACGGTCACGTGATCAACGTGTCCAGTCTGTTCGGCTTGATGGCGGTGCCCGGGCAGAGCGCCTACAACGCGGCCAAGTTCGCGGTGCGCGGCTTCACCGAGGCGCTGAGCCAGGAGATGATGGCCAGCGGTGATCCGGTCAAGGTCACCTGCGTTCATCCCGGCGGTATCAAGACCGCGGTCGCGCGCAACGGCACCTACGCCGAGGGTCTCGATGCGCAGAAGCTCGCCGCCTTCTTCGATTCGAAAATGGCGCTGCATACGCCGGAGATGGCCGCGCAGACGATCACCGAGGCGGTTCGCAAGGGGCACGCCCGGGTGCTGATCGGCTGGGAGGCCAAGGCGCTGGACCTGTTCGTCCGGACCACCGCCTCCTACTATCAGCGCATCTCGAACCTGGTCGCCGGACGGTTCATGCCCTGATGACGAATTCGCTTACGTTACCGAACGTTTCGCTGCCGCTGCCGGTGGCCCGCAAGGTCGTCGGTCCACTGTTCCGGGTCATGCTGCATTCGCGGCTGCCCTGGTCGGTGCAGCGGGCGGCGATCGAGGCGGCCTCGGTGCTGCAGGCCGTGCCGGCCCGGACCGAGGTGCACAAGCTGCGCCTGGGCGGTCGCCCGGCCGAGCGGGTGTGCGCCGCGGGTGCCACCGGGACCGGCGCGGTGATGTATCTGCACGGCGGTGGATACACCGTCGGCTCGCCGATCACCCATCGATCGCTCGCGGGTCTGCTGGCACATGAAATCGGTTGTCCGATCTATGTTCCGGACTACCGGCTCGCTCCCGAACATCCGTATCCAGCGGCGCTCGACGACGCCGAGGCGGTATTCCTTGACCTCGTCGCCACCGGTGTCGCCCCGGATCGGATCGCGGTCTCGGGTGACTCGGCCGGCGGTGGACTGGCGCTGGCCTTGGCGCAGCGGCTGCGGGATCGGCATGCGATGGCCCCGGCCGCCCTCGGTTTGATCGCGCCGTGGACCGATCCGAACGAGATTCCCGATCGGGAGCGCGATCTGGTGGTGAGCACACCGTGGTCGCGTAACTGCGCGGCGGCCTATCTCGGTGCGGGTGATCCGCTCGACCCCGGTTACGCGCCGCTGCTGGGCGAGCTGACCGGACTGCCGCGCACCTACGTCCAGGTCGACTCCGGCGAACTGCTGTACACGCAGTGTGAGCGGCTGGTGGCCGCACTCCGGGAGGCGCGGGTGCCGGTCAGTTTCTCGGTGACCGACGGCCTCTGGCATGTATCGCAACTGCAGGCATCGATCGTGGCGCCTGCCGCCGCGGCCGCGCGCGAGCTGGCAGAATTCATCACCACCGCGTTGAGTGCCGGGCAGGCGGCCGAAACCGGATAGCGCGTACCGACAACAACTCATCGCCGATCGCATACCGCCAGGTCGCATCCGCCCACAGACCGGGTGGATGCGGCCAGGTGGCATGTAAGGGCAGGGTCGGCGTAAATTACTCGCGAGTAAAAACGTGGAAGGGCACCGATGCGAGAGTTCGAGGTCCCGGCGACCTACACCATCCCCGAAGACGCCAATATGTCCGACGGCGCCTTCCGGCACGCCGAGCGCGATCCCGGCATGGTGGTGTTCAACCGGCCGGACGGCAAGGGTGGATGGTACGACGTCACCGCGGCTCAATTCGCCGAGCAGGTCACGGCCGTCGCCAAAGGGCTGATCGCCTCCGGAATCGAACTCGGTGATCGGGTCGCCATCTTGGCCGCCACCCGCTACGAGTGGGTCGTCCTGGACTTCGCAATCTGGGCGGCCGGCGGCTGCACCGTCGCGATCTTCGACAGCTCCTCGGCCGAACAGGCGCGCTGGATCCTCTCCGATTCGGGCACCAAGCTGATCGCGGTCGAAACCGCGAAGCATCGGGCCACCATCGCCGAGATCGAGGACGGCCTGCCCGACCTGGGTGAGCCGCTGGTGATCGACGAGGGCGCCATCGACTCTCTCGTCGAGCGCGGTAAGGACCTCGGCGACGAGGCGGTGCACGAGCGGCGCAAGCAGGTCAAGGCGTCCTCGCCGGCCTCGCTGATCTACACCTCCGGCACCACCGGGCGGCCCAAGGGCGTCATGCTCTCGCACTCCAACCTGTACGCCGAATCGGCCGCCGAACGCGCGGCCATGCCGGAATTCATGGTGCCGGGCCGTCGCTCGCTGCTGTTCCTGCCGCTGGCGCATGTTTTCGCGCGCGCGGTCGCGCTGTCGGCCTTCGACGCCGGGGTCATCGTGGCGCACACCGCCGACTGGTCGACGCTGGTCGACCAATTCGGTGCGTACAAGCCAGATTTCATCGTTTCGGTGCCACGCGTATTCGAGAAGGTGTTCAACGGCGCCAAGCAGCAGGCGCACGATGGCGGTAAGGGCAAGATCTTCGATCTGGCCGCGGAGGTCGCCGTCGAATACAGTCAGGCACTGGACGCCGGTGGTCCGAGTCTGGCGCTCAAGATCAAGCACACGGTCTTCGACAAGCTGGTCTACGGCAAGCTGCGTGAGGCCATGGGTGGGCGCTGCACGTCCGCGGTCTCCGGCGGCGGTCCGCTCGGACTGCGGCTGGGCCACTTCTTCCGCGGTATCGGCGTCACCATCTACGAGGGCTACGGTCTGACCGAGACCACCGCGGCCTTCTCGGTGAACACTCCCGGTCAGCTGAAGGTCGGTACCGTGGGACGCCCGCTCGGCGGGCATGCGGCCAAGGTCGCCGAGGACGGCGAACTGCTGCTGCGCGGTCCGGTGGTGTTCTCCGGCTACTGGAACAATCCGGCCGCCACCGACGACTCCCACGTCGACGGCTGGTTCAAGACCGGCGATCTGGGCGCGATCGACGAGGACGGGTTCATCTCGATCACCGGCCGCAAGAAGGAGATCATCGTCACCGCGGGCGGTAAGAACGTCTCGCCGGCGGTGCTCGAGGATTCCTTGCGCGCCCATCCGCTGATCAGCCAGGTGATGGCGGTCGGTGACGGTAAGCCGTTCGTGGGCGCGCTGGTCACCCTGGACCGGGAGGCGCTGCCCGGCTGGATGAGCCGCAACAACATCCCGGCCGATACCCCGATCGAGCAGTTGATCGAACGTCCGGATCTGGTCGCCGAGATCGATAAGGCGGTCGCCGAGACCAACAAGCTGGTCTCGCACGCCGAGGCGATCAAGAAGGTCCGGATCCTGCCGGTCGACTGGACCGAGGAGAGCGGGGAACTGACCCCGAAGATGTCGCTCAAACGGGCCGTGGTGATGAAGAACTACGCGAGCGAAGTCGAGTCGATCTACAGCTGACGCATCCGCGCCCCGCGCGGCACGACAATCGCGGAAACCCGATGATTTTCCCCGGTGGCCGCCGTCTCTTCCAAGGGCGGCGGCCATCGTCGTTCGCCCGTATCCGTTCGTGGAGGAGGCATCCGTGAAATCAGCGTCCGTGTATCTGTTGTTCAACGGCGAGGCCGAGCAGGCGTTCACCTTCTACAAGTCCGTCCTCGGGGGCGAACTACAGCTGGTGCGCTACGGCGATATGGGCGGGGGCGGCGGTAATCTGCCCGAATCCGTCGCCAAGCGCGTGGCCCACGCCGCGCTCACCTACCTTCCCGACCGTCTGATCATGGGCTCCGACTGCCCTCCCGACAATCCGGTCAGCCATGAGAAGGTGCCATTCAGCGTCTGCCTGGATCTGGACGATCGAGCCGAGGCCGAGCGGATATTCACCGGGCTGTCCGACGGCGGCAAGGTCGAGATGGCGCTGGACAAGACCGAATGGGCCGAGGTGTTCGGCATGGTCACCGACAAATTCTCGGTGCCGTGGATGCTCAACGTCTATCCGTCGGGCTCGGCCGGCACCGCCTGATGGGAGGTGGCCGGAGGCGGTAGCGGAGCGTCACCACGCAGGCCGCGTCCCATCAGGCTCGACCAGCACAGCCCAGCTCAGCCGACCGGGCCCTTGGCCAGGGCGGCCTTGGCCGACTGCTGCTGTCCGGACTGATCGATCCAGGTCAGGGTGACGGTGTCGCCGGGGTGATGCCGA
>JAFMQT010000364.1 GCA_017354515.1 Nocardia sp.
CCCACCACGGGGGACAAGTCGCGATAGTTCAGCGCGTACGGATACAGATGGCCGTCCCAGCCGACCACATCGAAGGGGTGGTGGTCGTAGACGATGACGCTGCCGTGCACGCCCGAGCCGGCGCGGTGTTTGACGTAGACCTCGGTATCGGCGTCGATCTCGTCGCCCGCGGCGAGCAGCGGACTCGCCGGTCCGCGTAGATCGCGTTCGGTGATCGGGGAGCCCTCGAGGAATTGGCCGAACCGGCTGCGGTGCTTATCCGGTGGTCGCACATGTCCGGCGGCCTCCACACACAGCAGTCGCAGCGGACCGGCCTCGGACCTCGGGATCCAGCGGTGGATGGTGACCCGCGGGATCACCACATTGTCGCCCTGGCGGATCTCGATCCGGCCGAAGATGCTCTCCAGCGTCGCCTCGCCGGATTCGACGAACACGACCTCATCGCCGATTCCGTTGCTGTAGAGCGGGGATGGCTGATCGGCGACCACATACGAGATCCGCACATCGGGATTGGCCAGCAGCAGCCGCCGATCCCGCACCGCGTCCCGGCCACCGCCCTCGATGAACAGATCCGGCGCGTGGAAATGGCGGGGCAGCAGCGGGGTGTTCGCCGTCAGGCTCTGATCGCCCAGGTCCCAGTCGCGGGCGTCGACCAGGGCCGAGGGCACCCGGCGGTGATACAGCAGCGATCCGGTGCTGGAGAACCCCTCCTCGCCGATGAACTCCTCGAAGGCGGGGCTGCCGTCGTCCAGGCGGTAGGCGATATGGCGCTGCTGCGGGAAATCCCCGACCGCGCGGTAGTAGGGCATGATCCCTCCTGACCTGTCCGACATTCGTTTCCGAAAGTCCTATATTCGAACATAAGTCAGCGGCTGTGATCCTGTCCACAGTTCGGCGGAACTGCCGGTAAGGAACCGCCGCACCGGTGAGAACCGGTGCGGCGGTGTGCTTTTCGGGTGAGCGTGATCAGCGGCGGCGCATGGTGCGCTGCATACCGCGCATTTTCGCTCCCGAGGGTATCGGGCCCTTGGGTAGTGCCGGACCGCCGCGCGCGGCCAGCGCCGACAGCCGGCTCTCCAGTGCGTCCATCCGCTTGACGTCGATATTGCGGGGCAGTTTGGTCAGATGCCGCTGCAACTCCTTGAGCGGAACCTGACCCTTCTCGTTGCCGACCACGATCTCGTAGATCGGGGTGTCGCCGACCAAGCGCGCGGTCTTCTTCTTCTCCTGCGCCAGCAGCGAGGTGAGCCGGTGCCCGGATCCCTCACCGACCAGGATGACACCCGGCAGCCCGATCACCCGATGCACCGCGTCGAGCTGGGTGGTGGCGGCGACCGCTTGTTTGGTGCGCCATTTGCCCTGCAGATTGTCCAGCACCCACCAGGCGGCGCCGGCCTGCCCCTCGGCCTTGGTGTACACGTTCTTCTGCACCCGGCGACCGAAGATGATGAAGGCGACCAGCGCGCCGAGCAGGATACCGATCGGGAGCAGGAACCATTGCATGTGGAAGGCGAAGCCGACCACGAACAGGACCACCGCGATGACGACGAATGCGCCGATCATCAACGGCAGCAGCAGTTTGTCCTCTTTGCGCACCATCTGGAAGGTCTGCCAGAGCTGTTGCCGGCGCTCCTTGGACGCCTGCCTGCTCGCGGCCTTCGCCTCGGCTTTCGCTTCCTTGGACGGGGCGCGCCCCTTACCTGGTGCCATACCACTCAGAATAGATGGCCGCGTTCGGGCGCCGGGCGTGTGGCCGGTGCACCGCTCGCACCCCCGGACCTCAGGTGAGGATGGCGGTGCTCTTGCGCAGTTCGGCGGCGACCGGGGCCGGCATCGGCTCGTGCCGGACATAGGACCGGCTGAACTGCGCGGCCCCGCGCGAGAGTGAACGCAGGTCGATGGCGTAGTGGCGCAGTTCCCACTCCGGGACCTCCGCCCGCACGACGGTGTGGCCGGTGTTGTCCGGCTCGGTGCCCAGCACCCGGCCGCGCCGGGCGGACAGATCACCCAGCACCGCGCCGACACAGTCATCGGCGACCGTGACTCGCACCTCGGCGAAGGGTTCGAGCAGCGCGATCGGATTCGCGGCGGCCGCCTCCCGCAGGGCCAGCGCACCGGCGGTCTGGAAGGCGGCGTCGGAGGAATCGACCGAATGGGCCTTGCCGTCGAGCAACGTCACTCGCACATCCACCAGCGGATATCCCTCCGACAGCCCGCGTTCGGCCTGGGCACGCACCCCCTTCTCCACCGATCCGATGTACTGCCTCGGCACGGCGCCGCCGACCACCTTGTCCACGAATTCGATTCCGGAACCCTCCGGCAGCGGTTCGACCTCGATATCGCAGATCGCGTACTGGCCGTGGCCGCCGGACTGTTTGACGTGCCGTCCGTGCCCGGATGCCTTGGTGGCGAAGGTTTCTCGCAGCGCGACCCGGTATTCGTCGATATCGACGCGCACCCCGAAGCGGGCCCGCAACCGCTCCAATGCCACATCCCGGTGCGCCTCACCCAGGCACCACAGCACCAACTGCCGGGTCATCGGATTCTGTTCCAGCCGCACCGTCGGATCCTCGGCGACCAGCCGGGCCAGCGCCTGGGAGAGCTTGTCCTCATCGGATTTTCCGTGCGCGCGGACGGCCACCGGAAGCAGTGGTTCGGGTAGCGGCCAGGGCTCGATCAGCAGCGGAGAATCCTTGGCCGACACCGTATCTCCGGTTTCGGCGCGACCGAGTTTGGTGACGTAGGCGATATCGCCGGCGATGGCCTGATCGAGCGGGTACTGCTGTTTGCCGAACGGGGCGGTGACGGTGCCGGCCCGTTCGTCGGTGTCGTGCTCGCTGTCGTCGTTGCCGGTGGTGGTGTGACGACCGTAGATGTGCACCACATCGTCGGCATGCAGGGTGCCCGAGAACACGCGCAGCAGCGACACCCGGCCCACGTACGGGTCCGAGGAGGTGCGGATCACCTCCGCGGCCAGCGGCGCATCCGGGTCGCAGGCCAGCGGCCGCGGCGCGGCGCCATTGGTGAGGCAGCGCGCGGCGACGATATGTTCGGCGGGAGTGGGGAACCCGCGGGTGATCAACTCCAGGATCTCCACCATGCCCAGGCCCTCGCGGGCACCCTCCGGTGGTGGCGCCGCGACCAGGATCGGATGGAAACGGTCGCGAGCCACCGCGCGCTCGAGGTCCGGGATCAAGACGGCCGGATCGATCGCCTCGCCCTCGAGGTAGCGATCCATCAGGGTCTCGTCCTCGCTCTCGGCGATGATTCCTTCGATCAGCCGTGCTCGCGCGGTATCGATGGTCTCGGCGAGCTCGCCGGTGGCGTCGGCCGGGGTGTGCGCTCCGGCCGAATAGTCGAATGCCTGCCGGGTCAGCAGGTTGACCAGTCCGGTCACCGGACGATGACCGTCGGCGCCCTTGGGGCCGTGCAGGGGCAGCTGCAGTGGCAGGACCGCATCGGCATCCCCGGCGCCCAGCAGTTCGGCGCAGGCACCGCACATGGTGTCGAAATCGGCGCGGGCGGCGTCGAGGTGGGTGAGCACGATCGCGCGCGGCATTCCCACCCGGGCACACTCCTGCCAGAGCGCGAGGGTCTGCTCGTCGATCCCGTCGGTGCCGGTCGCGGCCGAGACGATGAAAAGGGCCGCGTCCGCGGCTCGCAGACCGGCCCTCAGCTCCCCGACGAAATCGGCGTTTCCTGGAGTATCTATCAGATTGATCTTGATGCCCTCCCAGGCGACGGGCACCACCGATAATTGCACCGATCGGTGCTGGCGCTGCTCGATATCGTCGTAGTCGGAGACGCAGGTGCCGTCCTCCACCCGGCCGGCGCGGGTGAGCGCGCCTGCCTCGGTGGCCAGTGCGTCCACCAGCGTGGTCTTACCGGAGCCGGTGTGCCCGACCAGAACCACATTGCGGATGCCGGCGGGCCCGCCGGCTTCGGCGATCTTGCCGCCGGACACTCTGCCGCCGGACGGGCGGGTGCTCGCTTTCTCAACCATGTCTCATCACTCCTGGAGTCGACACGCGGTCGGTTATTCGAGCTTCCCACCTGCGGGCGGCAATGTCACTGCTTCGTCGCCGGCGCGCACCCTTTCCGATGCCGACAGTTCAGCTGCCGAAACGCGCCAGCACCGAGCCGGCTTCCTGGGCGGCCGTACCCGCATCGGCCAGATGCGCCATCTCCGGCGCGATCTCGCGGCCGTGATGGGCCATCGCCTGCGCGTACAACCGGCCGGCGCGGTAGGACGAGCGGACCAGCGGCCCGGCCATCACGCCCGCGAAACCGATCTGTTCGGCGACCCGGGAATGCTCGACGAACTCCTCCGGTTTGACCCACCGATCCACCGGATGATGCCGCGGCGACGGGCGCAGATACTGCGTGATGGTCAGGATGTCGCAGCCGGCCTCGTGCAGATCCCGCATGGCCTGGGTGACCTCCTCGGGGGTCTCGCCCATGCCGAGGATCAGATTCGACTTGGTGACCAGCCCCGCCGCGCGGGCGGCGGTCAGCACCGACAGCGACCGCTCGTACCGGAACGCCGGGCGGATCCGCTTGAACACCCGCGGCACCGTCTCCAGATTATGGGCGAGCACCTCGGGCCGGGCGTCGAATACCTGCGCCAGCTGCTCGGGGTCGGCGTTGAAATCCGGGATCAGCAATTCCACCCCGGTGTGCGGATTGAGCCGTTTGATCGCGCGCACCGTCTCGGCGTACAACCAGGCGCCGCCGTCGTCGAGATCGTCGCGGGCCACCCCGGTCACCGTCGAATAGCGCAGGCCCATGGCCTGCACACTCTCGGCGACCCGGCGCGGTTCGTCGCGGTCGAGCGCGGCGGGTTTACCGGTATCGATCTGGCAGAAATCGCAGCGGCGGGTGCACTGCTCACCGCCGATGAGGAAGGTGGCCTCGCGGTCCTCCCAGCATTCGAAGATGTTGGGACAGCCGGCCTCCTCGCAAACGGTATGCAGCCCTTCGCGTTTGACCAGACCCTTCAGTTCCGAGTACTCCGGGCCCATGGTGGCGCGGGTGCGAATCCACTTCGGTTTGCGCTCGATCGGGGTCTGTGCGTTGCGGGCCTCGATGCGCAGCATCTTGCGGCCGCCCGATTCGCGCACCAGCGGCGCGGTGG
>JAFMQT010000696.1 GCA_017354515.1 Nocardia sp.
CCACCGGGCGGGTATCCATCGCCGGGGGGTTATCCACCGCCGCCCGGCTATCCGGGGCCCGGCGAGCAGGGCGCGTGGGTGGAGTCCAAGGGCAAGGGTATGGCCGTCACCGCGCTCGTGCTGGGCGTTCTGGCACTGCTGACCTGCTGGTTGGTGATCGGTGGGCTGCTGTTCGGGCTGTTCGCGGTCATCTTCGGGGCGATCGCGACGGTCAAGGCGCGGCGCGGAACCGCGGCCGGCGGCTCAGCGGCGCTGGTCGGATTGATCTTCGGCCTGCTGAGCATGATCGCGGCCATCGTCATCGCCGTGATCGGGGTGAACTTCTTCGTCCATCACGGCGGCCGCGATTTCGTCGACTGCGTCGACCGGGCCAAGGGCGATCAGACGAAGATCGAACAGTGTCAGCACGACTGGAATCAGACGCTGCAGAACCACCCCCGGTGAACCGGTAACCGGCCGGGCGTCCGCGTGCGGTGGGGTCCGGCAGCAGTTCGCCGGCGTCGGCATACTGGAGACCGTGACTTCCGACGTGACGACCTCCTCGGGTATCGATCTGACCTACCGTGACGACGCAGTTCGCGTCCAGGACGACCTGTTCGCGCACGTCAACGGCATATGGCTGAAAACCTACGACATTCCCGCCGACCGCGCCGTGGACGGCTCCTTCCACCTGCTGCGCGACCAGGCCGAACTGGATGTGAAGACCATAATCCAGGACTTGGCGGCCGGGACGATGGCCTCGGTGCCCGATCCGGTCGAGGCCCGCAAGATAGCCGATCTCTACAACAGCTTCATGGATGAGGAAGCGGTCGAGGCCGCCGGACTGACCCCGATCGCCGAGGAATTGGCGGCCGTGCGGCAGGTCGGCGATCGGGCCGAATTCGCCGCCCTGCTGGGGCGCCTGCAGCGCACCGGGGTCGGCGGGGCGATCGGCGCCTATGTCGATACAGACGACAAGAACTCGCAGCGCTATCTGATCAACCTCACCCAGTCGGGTCTGGGACTACCGGACGAATCCTATTACCGCGGTGCGGAGTACGCCGAGATCCGCGCGGCCTACAGCGAACATATGCGGCGGATGTTCGCACTCGCGGGGATCGAGGCCGATCCCGCGCGGGTCATCGATCTCGAAACCAAGCTCGCGGCCGGCCATTGGGATGTGGTCCGCCGTCGGGACGCCGAATTGAGCTACAACCTCACGACTTTCGCCGACCTCGCCGCCCAGAGCCCGGAATTCGACTGGAACCGCTGGGCCGATGAGATGGCCGCGGGCGTCCAGGCCGCCGGCCGGGAGCTGTTCGCCGAAGTGGTTGTGCGGCAACCCGATTTCGCGCGGACCTTCGCCCAGCTGTGGGCCTCGGAGTCGATCGAGGACTGGCGCGGGTGGGCCATGTGGCGGGTACTGCGCTCGCGCGCACCGTATCTGAACGCCGCCGTGGTCGAGGAGAACTTCGATTTCTACGGCCGCACCCTGACCGGGGCGCAGGAGATCCGCGAGCGCTGGAAGCGTGGCGTATCCCTGGTCCAGGATCTGCTCGGTGAGGCCGTGGCCAAACTGTATGTGGCTGAGCACTTCCCGCCCGAGGCCAAGGCACGGATGCAGGAGCTGGTCGCCAATCTCATCGAGGCCTACCGGCGCAACATCACCGACCTGGAGTGGATGAGCCCCGAAACCCGGCAGGCCGCCCTGGCGAAGCTGGAGCGCTTCAC
>JAFMQT010000365.1 GCA_017354515.1 Nocardia sp.
ACCGGCAGCGCGGTCGGGACCAGCGGAATCAAGGCCAGCGCCAGCGCGGCGAACCAGACCGCCGGGCGGATATCGGTGGTCGAGATCCGCGCGTATCGGATGATGCGCTCGGTGGCCAGTGCCAGAATCGCGGCGATCGCGGGCACCGCCGCCAGAATGAACCGGGTCTCCAGCACGGTATCCAGCAGCGGCACATGGCTCAGTGCCGCCCATGGCAGGATGAATCCGGTATCGGTCCGGCCGATCCGCAGCGAGATCCCCAGCGACAACACCCCGCACACCAGCGCGGTGGTGGCACAGGCGCGCACCACGCGGTGTTCGCGATGGCGGGCCCGCCATAACCAGATCGTGGTCGCCGTGGTCAGGACCAGCAGCGGCCAGCCGAAATAGGCGTTCTCCTCGGTCGGATTCATCGCCACCGGCTTACCGGGGGCGAGTTTGCCGCCCAGCGATTCGGTGGGGAACTGGATCAGCGAATCGAGATCGTTGCCCACCGGGCCGTGATCGATCGCCTGATAGCTCTGCGGTCCGAAGAACTGCCACCACAGCGGGATCGCGCACACCACGAGGGTGATCAGCGCACCGAGCCCCAGGGTCGGCAGCAGTGTTCTCAGGATTCGCCGGCCGGTGGCCGGTTCGCTCGCGTAATACCCGATCGCGAACACCGCGAAGCCCACCGCGAAGATCAGCAGCGGTTCCTCGCCGAGCGCGATCTGCAGCGATACCAGCAGGGCCAGCCACACCGCCTCGCGCACCCTCGGCACCGGGAGGCCGGCGGCGGCCCGGCGGGCCAGGCGGATCATCCGCAGCAGCAGCATCGGCAGGATCGCCAGCAGTACGAAATTGGGGTGGGCGCAGCCGTGCGACACCATCGCGGGAGCGAAACCGCAACACAGACCGCCCAGCGCGGCCGCCGACCGCGAGGTCACCAACTCCCGGGCGAACAGCCAGTACCAGGCGAATCCGGTTCCGGCCAGCCCCAAGGTCAGCACCAGCACGAACGTGACCGGCGGTCCGAACAGCAGGGTGACCGGGGTCAGCGGGATCCCGACACCGAAACTGGCCGTATTGGCCATCATGTTCACGCCGTCGGGAAAGTTCTGCAGATTCGTGCCGAGGGGGTTGTGCGGGCCGGAGACCGCGCGGGCGGTTTCGGCGAAGAACCACTCCCACATGTGCTGGTCCTGGCCACTGCCGATCAGATATGTGTGGGCCGGATCCCGCCACTGCCGCGACAGCACCGCCACCGCACCGGCCAGATACAGCACCGCGACCGCGATATGGCCTCGGGAACGGCTCAGACGAGCCGCTGCCGCCGACGCGAGGTCGCGCGCGACACCTCGGCGGCCGGTGTCGTGCGCGGGCACTGGGACGGCGACTGGGGCCTCGGCGGTCAGCGCCGTGCTCGCACCCCGCGCCGGTATCTCGTTGTGCTCGGTTTCCCCGCCGTGTACCACTGGCAGAACTCCTCTAGCAGACGATCAGCCACCCACCGTAGCCGCAGTCGTCGCCGAAATACGCTCCGGGATCATTAGTTATCCACAGAATCGATAGTTGTCCACAGGTTTGTTCACAGGTGGGATTACTCGAACGTGTGTGTTATCAGCGACGGACAATCAGGGTGAACGGGCCGATTTCGGTCACTCTGAAGTGCGGGTCGGCGAACAGGGAGCTCGCGAATCCCACCGAATAACGCCGCACATTCGGATCGTTGGGATAGACATCCTCGGACAGTCGCAGGGTCAGGTTGTCTCCGTCACGCCGGAACACGAACGCGTCCGGCGCCCGCCAGGCAGAGGTGTCGAGCGCGTGGATCAGTTCGGCCGGGGTCTTCGCTTTGCTCCAGCGCGTGATCTCGGCCGAGCGGGCCGGGAAATCACCGAGCGGATTGGCGTAATGCGAGGTCAGCGCCTGGAATCCGTAGTACGGGTAGTACGACAGGAAACTCGTGTCGGCGGTCAGGACCACCGTTCGGTCACGTGGGCGCCCGGTCTGTTCGGTCAGCGCCTTATCGATGCGGGCATAGTAGGACACCGCGGAGGGCTCGCGCTGGTCGGCACGCACCCCGGCGCCGTCGGTATCGGTGTACGCGGTGGTGATCTCCGGATTGAGCACACCCGGAATGGTTTGGGTGTAGGCCAGCGCACCGATCACCGCGATCGCCGCCGCGGCCGCCCGGAAGGGCCGCGAATCGCCGATCGTCCGGCCGATCGCGCGAGCGCCCTCGGCGAAACCGAACACTCCCGCGGCGGCCAGCAGCATGCGCAGAATCGGATCCAGCCGGAACGCCAGTCCGGTGGTGCCTGCCGCGGACAGCAGCATCGAGGCCAGGCTCCACAGGTAGATCGCGATAACCGAGATCCCCAGCGCCTGCGCCCGCCGTGAATTCCCGGCGCGCAGCACCAGCCAGCCCGTCCCGAGCAGGCACAGCGCACCCAGCAGCGGCGTCGAGAAATCGAACATCGGGAACGACAGCTGCGAGCCCGATTCGGGCAGGTAGTGCAGCGCGGTGTTGCTGGTCGGCCGATGGTTGCGTAGTGTGAACCACAGGTAGGGCGCCCAGGTGACCAGTGCGCACACCGCCGCGACCGCACCCATCACGATCAGGCGGGGCAGCAGCGCGCGCAGCAGTCCGGAGACCGAACCCGAACCCTCCGCGCGCCGGGCCCGCCACATCATCGTGAACGCGACGACCGCCATCAGCACGATGGTGAATACCGTGACCGCGAAGAACAGGGTGTAGAACATCGCCGAGATGCCGGCGAAGAGCCCGGTGCCGATGACCGCGCCCCACCCCCCGGCGGTCGGCCGGGACGCCGTGCCCGCGACCCCGTATTCCTCGGGCCGGTACAGCGCTCCCCATGCCAGCATCATCGCTGGGGCGAAACCGATCACCAGCACCGCGCTGTAGGCCTCGGCGGCGGCGTAGGCGACCATCACCGCGGTGGTGGCCGCGCCGACCGCCACCGCCCATTCGGCGCGAATCAGCTTGGACCACAACACCGTCGCCAGCACCGAGGCGACCGCCAGCGAGACGATGGCGTAGGGTTTGAAGGCCTCCCACCCGGACATTCCGAGCAGGTTCGCGACTCGCCCGCCGATCCAGAACCAGCCGGCCGGGTAGTACGCCGGGATATCGGCGTAGGTCATATCGTGCAGGCCCGCGGTGTCGGTCAGGCGGGTCAGGTATTCGGTGCGGAACATCTGGTCGACGGAGATGCCGCCCAGATACAGTTTGGTCGCGCCCAGCGGCATCGCCAGCGTGACCGTGACGAAGCCCGAAATACCCGCCCAAGTCAGCAGTTTCGACAACCAGGGCAGGCGGCGGGCGCGGATCAGCACGACGGCCGCGATCAGCAGCACTGCCGCGCCCACCTGACCGACCGTGGTCAGTGCGCGGGTGACATTGGAGGCGTTGAACGCCGGCCACCGCACCTGCGATACGGCAACCAGCCCGATGGTCGCGACGACGGCCGCGACCACAGCCGCCGCAGCGGCTTCACCGAGCCCGCCCCCGATCTGCCGGACTAGTACGCGCACTCCAGGCCGATCAGACGGGAAGTTTGCGGAAGATCGGCCGCGGGATGTGCCGGAGGATCGTCATCACCCAGCGGAAAGTGCCGGGCGCCCAGACGATTTCCTTGCCCTTGTCCGAGGCCGCCACCGCGATGGCCGCGACATCTTCCTTGTTCACCGTGAGCGGCGCCTCTTTCACGTGTGCGGAGAACTGGGTCCGCACCATGCCGGGCCGGACCACGGTCACCTGCACGCCGTGCGGGCTCAGCGCCTCACCCAGTCCGAGGTAGAAGCCGTCGAGTCCGGCCTTCGTGGAGCCGTACATGAAGTTGGCGCGTTTGACGCGCTCACCGGCGACCGAGGACATGACGATGACCCGACCGTAGCCCTGCGCCTTGAACTTCTGCCCGGCCAGCACACCCACCGAAACCCCGGCGGTGTAGTTGACCCCGGCCACGCGCACCGCTGTGCGCTGGTCCTGCCACAGCTCCTCGGCATCGCCGTCGAGGGCGAAGGCCACGATCGCGACATCGATATCGCCACCGGCCCATGCCTGATCGATGACCGCGGGATGGGATTCGGTGTCGAGCGCGTCGAAGTCGATGACCTCGACCTTCGGCGCGCCGGCGGCCTCGAGCTGGGCGACCGACTGCTCGCGCAGCGGATCATTGGGCAGCGCCGCCAGCACGACCCGTGCCGGACTCTTGCGCAGGTACTCCTGCACGATCGCCAGACCGATCTCGGAGGTACCGCCCAGCAGCAGAATGGATTGCGGGTTTCCTACCGCGTTGATCACCGAAGCTCCAGTCTTCTCGCCATATCGGACATGAAAACGCCTGTGGGATCGACACTTCGGCGGACCTTGATCCACTCGTCGATCCGGGGATACATCTGATGGAAGGTCTCCGCGGTGGTCCGTGAATCCTTACCGGTGTAGAGCCGGCCGCCGAATTCCAGGACCCGCCTGTCCAATTCGGTGACGAACTCGTTGAGCCCGGGCGCGATCGGGAAGTCCAGGCAGACGTTCCAGCCCGGCATCGGGAAGCTCAGCGGCGCCTGATTACCGGCGCCGAAGTACTTGAACACGTTGAGGAACGAGTAGCGCCCGCTGGCCTGAATATCGATCAGGATCTGCTTGAACTCCTCGACCGCTTCCGGCGGCACCACGAACTGATACTGCAGGAAGCCGCGCGAACCATAGGCCCGGTTCCACTCGCCGAGCATGTCCAGCGGGTGGTAGAAGGCGGTGAGGTCCTGCGGCTTGTTCCGGTAGGTCGCGCCCTTGCGGTACCAGATCTCGTTCGCGAGCGCGAAGGTCTTGTTGTTGAGCAGACCGTTGGGGAACACGTCGGGGAAGGTCAGGAAGGTCTTCCCGGTGAAGTTCAGCGGATCCTTGCGCAGCTTCTCGGGCAGCTGGTCCAGCTTGGCCAGCGATCCGCGCGAGATGACCGCCCGGCCCAGTTTGGGCATCGGGCTGAGCGCGTCGAACCAGGCCGAGCTGTAGGTGTAATTGTCCTCGGAACCGTCGCTGTGGAAGGCGATGGTCTCGTCCAGACCGGAGGTGACATCGCCGTCCGCGATGAAGTACGCGGTCTCGGTCGGGGTCATCTCGATGGT
>JAFMQT010000366.1 GCA_017354515.1 Nocardia sp.
CAAGGCCGGTAAGCAGGTCCTGAAGGACTACATCATCTTTCCGCTGCTGACCGGTCCGCTGTTCGTTTCGACGCTGGCCGGTAACGCCACCGCCAACCTGGTGCGCAATATCTGGTCGTATTCGATCATCTTCTGCGGACACTTTCCCACCGGCGTACAGACGTTCACCGAGGAGGAGACCGAGAACGAGACCCGCGGCGAATGGTACGTGCGGCAGATGCTGGGCTCGGCCAACATCACCGGCAGCAAGCTGTTCCACATCATGTCCGGAAACCTCTCGCACCAGATCGAACACCATCTGTTCCCGGATCTGCCGGCCAATCGGTATCCGGAGATGGCGCCCGAGGTGCGAGCGCTCTGCGAGAAGTACGGCCTGCCCTACAACACCGGGCCGCTGGGCAAACAGCTCGCTTCGGTCTGGCGCAAGATCTTCACCCTCGCCCTGCCACCGGCGATCGTCGGGAAGCAGTCGTCACCTGGTGTTATCGTTTTGCGTAAGCGCTCCGACTCGGATGCGGACGCGACGGACTCCGAAGTGAGCAAGGTGGGCGGATAAGTGGTCGGCAAGTTCGAAACCAACAAGGATCTGGTCCAGGAGCTGACCTCGTCCGGGGCACGGCATGTCGGAAAGATCGCAACGATCATCACCGGCACCGTGTCCGAGGTGACGCACGAGATCGGTGAGTGGATCACCGACGCCATCGAGATGCGCGAGGCGGCCGCGGCCGCGCGGCAGGATGCCGCCGCGGCGCGGCAGGATGAGCACGCGGCCGGCGAGGACGGCCCCGATACCCATCCCCGCGAGGCCACGGATCCCACACGGCCGCGCGCGGACGTACGGTACGAGGGTTCGTCCTCCGCGACGGAAAACGGTGCCGCGCAACCGATTATCGACGCGGATGTGGAGTACATCGACCCGCACGAGTGATTGCTCCGACCCGACCGCCGGCGGTATCAGAAGACCGGCAGCCGCCGGCGGTGCTCGGCTATATCGATGATCAGATCCTGATATCCGTCGGCCAGCTCGGCCAGGCGGACCCAATGCAGATGGCCCTCGCCCGGAACCGGGCCTACCGGTGTATCCGGGCCGGGATCGTCGGCGGGGAAGCCCAATGCGTCCTGGGCGGCCACCCACTTTCCGGCCATCCGGTCGATGACCGCGCCCAGGGTTTCGGTGTGCAGCGAGGCGCCGTCGCGATGTTCGACATTGTCGGCGACCCAGTTGTCGATGCGCGCCACCAGGTTATCGCGTTCGCCGTCGAGTTCGGCGAGTCGGCGGGTGCGATCGGCCAATTCGGCACCGGAGATGTGCGGATCGCGCCCGTCCAGGTGGGCCGCGCGGCGTGCTCGATGACAGTGCACCAACGCTCGGGCCGCCGTCAGCACCGGATGTTCGCCGGTGACCTCCGCCATCGAGCGGAATGCGCCCAGCAGCTCCGAGACCGGGGGAAGTGCGCCGGTGCCGCCACGGTCACGGGCGTATGCGGTAGTCATCGTCGTGCACCCTCTCAGGTGAGCCAGATCCGTATACAGGAAAGCGTGTCCTCACTTCCTCCGCAATGGATGACAGGCCCGAACACCCAAGCCGCCGGGGAATCGTTATATGTGTTACGCCGCGATCACATCATCGCGAAGATACTACCTACGGCCCGCTTCGATCCGGCAGCGATTGGTGAGCAACCGATTACGGGGAGGTGGATGCGAGCGGCCGGGTGGGTGATTAGCCTGGTCTGTTATGCCCGCTTACGTTTCCTCGCCGGAGCTCACCTTCGGTTTCCTGTTCGCACTGGAAGATCCGGAGCGAATCGCCGAGGTGGTGCGGTCGCTGGTGGAGCGCCGTACGGTGTCGGTCTTTCGCCTGGCCCATGTCTCCGGGGCGGACGGACCGCCGGAACGGTATGTGGTGAATTGGGCGTCCATTCCGCAGATTTCGATCACGACCTCGGCTCCGGCGCCCAATTCCCGGGATGCCGAGCGAACGATGCTGGTCAACGCATTCCTGGGGGAGGGCGGCGAGATCAGCCTGTATTCGGCGGACAACCAACCCGAAGATCAGCCCTGATCCGTTCGGCACCGATCGGTCGCCGATTCTCAACGAACTCACAGGGTGTGTCCAGCAACACCCCAGCCGTGGGCGTGAGGATCGACAGTGTTGAACACACCGCGGAAATGATCCGGCGAGCGGGTGCAGGCTCGAATCGGACCCCGGTGCACTGCCCCGGCGAACAGGGACGCCGGGGCAGTCTCGTGTTCGGGGAAGATTCATCCGGAGGGTGTGAGTCCGGTCGGGACTCGTGGAGCGGATGACGGGATTCGAACCCGCGACCCTCACCTTGGCAAGGTGATGCGCTACCAGCTGCGCTACATCCGCATTCGCCGTTCGGCGGTGCTCGCAAACAATAACCGAACTCGCCGTGAATACGCGAATCGGCTGGTCACCCTTGTGAGGTGGCCAGCCGACTCATCACTACCGAGCGGCGTTCGGCCGATCAGCTGAGCAGGAGGTGGACCTGCAGTTCACCGACGAGGAAGCCGAGCACACCGCCGATGGCGACGAGTTTCCACTCGTCCTGTTTGAACGCCGGGCGCAGCAGGCCCTCGTATTCGTCGTCGGTGAGCAGGGCGGTCTTCTCGATCACCAGATTGCGCAGGTCCAGGGTCTGCATGGCCTGGTGGTTGAATTTGCCGGCCGAGGTCTTGATGTAGGCCATCAGTTCCGGCACCAGCTCGCGCTTGACCTTCGTGATGGAATCGCCGGCGACCAGCATGACCAGCGGGCGGGCCGGTGCGGCCTGGGTGTCGATGAACTCGTCCATGCGGCGGGCCAGAATCGAGGCCAGCCGGTCCGAACGCTCGCCGTTGAGGACGGCTTCGAGCATTTTGGCCGGGGTCAGGATCTCATTGGCGATCAGGTCGCCGTAGTCGATGCAGACTTGTTCGCGGCGCTTGTGGAACAAGCCCTGCCAGCCGATACCGAAGATCTTGATCGGCTTGACCGGCCGGAAGATCATCTGCAGTGCCAGCCAGTCGGTGGTCAGACCGGTGAAACCGCCGAACAGCGGCATCAGCAGCGGAGAATGTGTGAACGCCCAGGTGATCATCTGAACGAAGCCCAGCACGGTGCCGAAGTACAGGCCCGAGCGCACGATGAAGCGCAGCTCGTTCTTGCCGATCCGGCGGACCAGCTCGACCAGTAGTGCCTTGTCGTTGACCAGGGTGTCGACCGCGATGGATCGCAGGTCCATCACCTGGTCGAGATTGGTGCGCAGGTCGGTGACGATCTCGTCGATCAGTTCGGGGACATCGCGCTGGACGCGCCGGACCATCGTCTCGCGGGCGAAATCGGGCATGTTGAGCCACAGCCGGGGCTCGTAGCGCATCATGATCTCTTCGATCGTGTGCGCCACCGCGTCATCGAGCGGTTCGCGCAGCCGCGTGGTCAGCTCGCCGACGTCGATGCGGCCGAGGATCTCCTGTGGATCGATCAGCCGGGAGAACATCAGGTCCACGGCGATGGTGGCCATTCGCGGGGCGGCCTTGGGAATGACCCCCTGCCAGCCGAACCACGGCGGAATGCCCTTGAATTCCAAAGGCCGGCACAGCATTTCGACGGCGACGAGTTTGGTGGTCCAGCCGATCAGGGCGGCGACCACGGGGATCGAGCAGTACAGCAGCCAATGATCGGAGAAATCCTTGATGAGTGCGGAGATCATGCTGCTACCCCGCGAGGATACTTAGCGAGAGAAAGGACCACGGACAAAACTGTAACACGTTCTAGTTCAAGGTTCATTGTGAGACGTTTCACTGTCCAGCGGCGAGGAACATGTAGCTCTTCTCCTCGACGCGCCGGGCGATCTTCCAGGTTCCGTCGACGCGGGCGAAAGTGTCCAGGTACCACAGGCCGCACAGCATCAGGTTCTGATCGCCCCCGGTCTCGCCGACCAGCATCGGATTGTGGCACATCGTGCGCGCCGTCGCCCGATCACCGTCGACGGTGATCGAGGAATTGCTGATCAGGTGCTGGAAGGCCAGGAAGTTCGGCAGCACGGTCGACAGGAACTCCTTGATCTGCGCCAGGTCACCGGCGGCGCCGCCCATCGCCGAATAGTCGATATAGGCGTCCTCGGTGAACATGTCGTCGAGCAGATCCCACTGGTGGGTGTCCACCGCGTGCGAGTAGCGGACCATCAGATCCTCGATCTCGAGGCGGTCCGATATCTGCTGCAGAGACAGCATGGGTACCTCCGATTGGTAGGGCGACGCTATCGCCGGCGGCGCCGGAATCGGCGTACGACACCGAATAGTAGTGCGCATCGTAATCGGTGCCGAATTCTCTCGCTCGCCGAATTGCTGTGCGCCACAGACCAACCGGTTCTCGGTAAGTGAGTACGTACTCAGCCCAGATCGGCCAGGGCGGATTCGATCGCGCGGTGGTAGGTGGGGTAGGCGTAGATCATCTCGCGCATTGTCGTAATCGGGACCTCGGCCTGTACGGCCAGGGTGAGGGCGCCGAGTACCTCACCGCCGTGCGGCCCGACCGAACTCGCGCCGACGAGTATGCCGCGTTCGGCATCGGCGACGAGTTTGACGAATCCGGCGTTCCCGGGCCCGTGCAACCAGCCGCGGCTGGATTCGGGAATCTTTGCCCGGCCGGTCCAGACCGTCAGTCCGGCCGCCCGCGCCTGCGCCTCGGTCAGCCCGACCGTGCCCACCTCCGGATCGGTGAAGGTCGCGCTGGGGACCGCGTGATAGCGCGCCGGCTCGGTGGGAGAGCCGAGGATATCGGCGGCGGCGATCCGGGCCTGATACATCGACATATGCGTGAAGGCGCCGCGGCCGGTCACATCACCGATGGCCCAGACGCCCTCTGCTGCCCGCAGATGTTCGTCGACGTCGAGGTGATGTGCGGACTCGTCCAGCCCGACCGCGCCGACGCCCAGCGCCGCCAGATCGGTGCGACGGCCGGTGGCCAGCAGAAGCTCGTTGGCGCGCAACGGATCTCCGCTGTCGAGGCGGACGGTGAAATGCGTCCCGTCGTGGTCGACGCGGACGGTCTCGGCGCCGGTCCGCACCGCGATGCCCTCCTCGGCGAAGGTCTCCCGCAGCACCTCGGCCGCCTCGGGTTCGGCTC
>JAFMQT010000367.1 GCA_017354515.1 Nocardia sp.
GACCGCGTCCCGGCCGGCCCGCAGGATGACGTCGAGATAGTGATCCTGCGACTTCCACACATCCGGCCGGTCCGGGCCGAAATCCCCGATGTCGAGGTAGAGGTCCTGGTCGCGTTCGTACCCGGGATTGAAATGGAAGATGCTGGCCCGCAACGAAACCTCCGGCAACAGCCACGACTCCAGATAGTGGAATTCGCGGTGATCGGCGGTCCGGGCCATGTATAGACCCGAGGACTCGAGCCGGTAGGTCTCGACCGGACGGACGAAACCCTTCGGATCGGTGTTGGTCGAGGCGGCAAGATCGAAATACTCGACTTTGGGCCGATGCAGATCGACCGTATGTCCCTGCGTCATACCCGGAATCTACCGCGACCGCGGCACCTGCGATTCAGAGCCAGTGCAGGCTGACGCCCTGATCGAGCAGCCAGCTCTCCACGTGGTGGTCGTGCGATGCCAGCCCGTCGATGACCTCGGTGGCGTGTTCGAACACCCGCCGGGCGGTGCCGTCATCGACCTGACCTGCCGAATGCGCCGCGAACAGTTCGTCCACCCCGCGCATCTCGGGATGGCGGCCGTTGCGGGCGATGATGTCGATGTAGTGGTACTCCGCTCGCCAGCGCTTGGGCTGGACCTTGCTGAATTCACCAAGGTAGAGGTGATAGAGCGGATCGCGGTCGTGCGCGACGTTGATGTGGCTCATGGTGACCCGCACCGACTGGCGCGGGAGCAGCCAGCTCTCGGTGTACCGGTAGGGCGCTTCATCGGCCGGCCGCACCAGATACAGTCCCCATGGCTCGGCGTGGTAGCTGTCGACCGAGTGGATGAAGCCGCGGGCATCGGTTCGGGTGAGATCGGCCAGATCGAAGTATTCGACCCGCGGCTTGTGTGCGATGTCCGGTGCGCCGGACGGCTCGGGATCATGTCGGTTCCAGGGCAGACGACCCCCCGCCTCGGGTGCGTTCGTGCGCAGTGTCCGAGTGACACGTTCAGTGAGGAAACCGGCCATGGCAGCTGCCCTTCTCGATTCCGATCGAACCAGACTACACCCGGATTCCCCCATCATGACGGGGGAAAACCCGCTGGTTCGCCGGTGTGCGGCGGGCGCTCGCCGGACCCTGTCGGTGCCGCGGATTACCCTGGTCAGCATGGCATTCGCAACCGAGATCCCCGCGGACGATTCCGAGCCCGGACAGGCTCCGGTGGCGCATTCGCAGTTCCGGCCCCTCGGGGCGATCGAACGGTCATCGGCGCGATTCGAGGTGGTCAGCGAGTACGAGCCGGCCGGCGACCAGCCCACCGCTATCGCCGAACTCGAGCGGCGTCTGCGCGCGGGGGAAAAGGATGTGGTGCTGCTGGGGGCCACCGGCACCGGCAAGTCGGCGACGGCGGCCTGGCTGATCGAGCGGGTGCAGCGGCCCACCCTGGTGATGGCGCCGAACAAGACCCTCGCCGCGCAGCTGGCCAACGAGTTGCGCGAGATGCTGCCGCACAACGCGGTGGAGTACTTCGTGTCGTACTACGACTACTACCAGCCCGAGGCCTATATCGCGCAGACCGATACCTATATCGAGAAGGACTCCTCGATCAACGACGATGTCGAGCGGCTGCGGCATTCGGCGACCTCGAGCCTGCTCTCGCGGCGGGATGTGGTGGTGGTCGCGTCGGTGTCGTGCATCTACGGGCTGGGCACCCCGCAGTCGTATCTGGATCGTTCGGTCCAGCTGGAGGTGGGCCACGAGGTCGAGCGCGACCGGCTGCTGCGGCTGCTGGTGGACGTGCAGTACACGCGCAACGATATGGCCTTCACCCGCGGATCGTTCCGCGTGCGGGGCGATACCGTGGAGATCATTCCCTCCTACGAGGAACTCGCGGTCCGGATCGAATTCTTCGGTGACGAGATCGAGGCGCTCTACTACCTGCATCCGCTGACCGGCGATGTGGTGCGCCAGGTCGATTCGCTGCGCATCTTCCCGGCCACGCACTATGTCGCCGGCCCCGAGCGGATGGAACGCGCGGTCGCCGATATCGAGGTCGAACTCGAGCAGCGGCTCGCGGATCTGGAGAACCGCGGCAAACTGCTGGAGGCGCAGCGGCTGCGGATGCGCACCCAATACGATCTGGAGATGATCCGCCAGGTCGGATTCTGTTCGGGTATCGAGAATTATTCGCGGCATATCGACGGCCGCGCGGCGGGATCGGCACCGGCCACGCTGCTGGACTATTTCCCCGAGGACTTCCTGCTGATCATCGATGAGTCGCACGTGACCGTCCCGCAGATCGGCGCCATGTACGAGGGGGATATGTCGCGCAAGCGCAATCTGGTCGAATACGGCTTCCGGTTGCCCTCGGCGGTGGATAACCGCCCGCTCACCTGGGAGGAGTTCGCGGATCGGATCGGCCAGACGATCTACCTGTCGGCCACCCCCGGATCCTACGAAATGGGCGCCGCCGGAGGCGAATACGTCGAACAGGTGATCCGTCCGACCGGTCTGGTCGACCCGGAGGTCGTGGTGAAGCCGACCAAGGGCCAGATCGACGATCTACTGCACGAGATCCGCACCCGCACCGAACGTGATGAGCGCGTCCTGGTCACCACGCTCACCAAGAAGATGGCCGAGGATCTGACCGATTATCTCCTGGGCCTGGATGTGCGGGTGCGCTATCTGCATTCGGAGATCGACACGCTGCGACGGGTCGAACTGCTGCGCCAGCTGCGGCTGGGTGAATACGACGTGCTCGTCGGTATCAACCTGCTGCGAGAGGGCCTGGACCTGCCCGAGGTGTCGCTGGTGGCGATTCTGGACGCGGACAAGGAGGGATTTCTGCGCAGCAGCACCAGCCTCATCCAGACCATCGGCCGCGCCGCCCGCAACGTCTCCGGCCAGGTGCACATGTACGCGGACACCATCACCGATTCGATGCGCCAGGCCATCGACGAGACCGAACGCCGCCGTGCCAAACAGCTCGCCTACAACGAGGCCAACGGCATCGATCCGACACCGCTGCGCAAGAAGATCGCCGATCTGCTCGACCAGGTGTATCGCGAGGCCGAGGAGGTGGAGGTCGGCGGGTCCGGCCGCAACGTCAGCCGTGGCCGCCGGGCCCAGGGCGAGCCCGGCCGGGCGGCGAGCGCCGGAATCTACGAGGGGCGCGATACGGCGAATATGCCGCGCGCCGAACTGGCCGATCTGGTGTCCCAGCTGACCGATCAGATGATGAACGCAGCCCGGGAGTTGCAGTTCGAGCTGGCCGGGCGGCTGCGCGACGAGATCGCGGATCTGAAGAAGGAGTTGCGGGGGATGGACGCGGCCGGGCTGAAATGATCGGCGGCCGGGCCGGATCGATCACGGGGCCGGCATCAGCCCTGCGTCGCCATCCACTCGTTCACGCGGCGCTCGGCCTCCTCGCGCGAGATGTTCTCGACCTTGGTCATCACCACCCAGCGGTGCCCGAACGGGTCCATGACCAGCCCGTACCGGTCGCCGGTCACGAAGGTTTGCGGCTGTTCGACGCGCGGGGCGCCGTGTTCGGCGGCGCGCGCGACCACCGCGTCCACATCCGGGCAGTAGTGCACGATGCTGGTGTGCACCCACCCCGGTTCGGGCGCGCGTACGCCCTCCTCGGGCAGCGGCATACCCAGTTGCACCGTCGAGTCGCCGATCGCGAGTTCGGCATGCGCGGGTTGCCCGTCGGGACGGTCGTTGCGGCTGAGGACTTTCGCGCCGAAGACGGTGGAGTAGAACTCGATGGCCCGGTTGGCGTCCGGAACGGCCAGATAGCAGTTGATGGAGTGGTAGCCCTCGGGAATGGGATCGACGTTTTCGCTCATGGCATCGACTGTGCCCGCACGCCGCGCACGGTTCTTGTAAGAACGCGACAGCGGGTGAGGGCGTGACGGCCGCCGACGATCACCAGGCGGGAGGCGGTGCGCCGCAACCGGTCCGGCTTCCGCCTCCCGAGGTGAACAAGGGGATTCTGCACCCGCGTGAGCAGCAGCGGCATCGGAGTATGGTCCGGCTTCCCGCCGGTCCGGCCACCGCCGGCTACCTCGAATGGTATTGGGCGGTGGCCTGGGACCTGCCCCGCGGCGAGGTCTATGCCGCCCAGGTGCTGCCGTTCCCGTCGATCAACGTCAGTTTCGAGCGCACCCCCACCCGCACCGGGGGATTCGTCAACGGGGTCAGCACCCGCGTCTACATCCGGGAACTGTCGGGCCGCGGGGACACCTTCGCCGCCAAATTCCGGCCCGGCGCGTTCGCCGCCTGCACCGGCATCGATGTCTCCGCGCTCCGGGACCGCGCGGTAGAGCTGAGCGAGGTGGTGCCCGCCGCGGCGGGGCTGACCGAGCGTGTCCTCGCGGCCGATACCGTGCGCGGCCGCCGCGATATCGTCGAGGCCCACTTCACCGAGATCTTCGGCGAGGTGCCGCTCGGGGAGAACTATCGGCTGGTGGCCGCCATTGTCGCGGCCATGGAATCCGAGGCCGATCTCACCCGGGTGGATTTGGTTTGCGACCGTTTCAATATTTCGATTCGCACCCTCCAGCGGCTGTTCCGCCGCTATGTGGGCGCCTCTCCGAAATGGGTGCTGCGCCGCTTTCGGCTGCAGGACGGCGCCCAGTCGCTGGCACGGGGCCGGGCCGTGGATCTGGCCACCCTCGCGGTCGAGCTCGGCTATTTCGACCAGGCGCATTTCGCCCGGGAATTCGCCGAGGTGATCGGAATGACGCCGGGCGAATATGCCCGCACCGCCAATCGCTGACCGGCGGAATTGGTGACGGGTTGGGCTGTGACGAAAATCCCAGTGCCGCAACCACGTTGGCGAACGTCATACCGTTCGCGGCCAGTCCCGGGGATATCCGGATCAGCGCTGGTGAGCCGGGCTTTCATCGCCGCCGATCGGATAATGTGCGGCGGCCCGGCAATGCCGCGCGAGTGTGATGTGTGGCGGTTTCTCGAGATTCCGCGTCGATTCCGGTTATCGTCTAGCACAGCTGTCCGCGTGGCGGCGAACCGTAAATGCGCGCGGGCATCCGCCCACCTTGTACGTTTGGAGGAAAAATGACCGCCTACCGGTCGATTGTCGTCGGTACCGATGGTTCGGATTCGTCGTACGTCGCTGTCGAGAA
>JAFMQT010000087.1 GCA_017354515.1 Nocardia sp.
GGCTCACCACCGCGTGCGCGCCGGCCGATTCGCCGAAGATGGTGACATTGCCCGGGTCGCCGCCGAAGGCGGCGATATTGCGCCGCACCCACTCCAGCGCCGCCACCTGATCGCGCAGGCCGAGGTTGGAATCGAATTTCCTGGTCGGCGTGGAGAATTCACCGAAGTCGACGTATCCGAACCCGCCCAGCCGGTAGTTGAGGGTCACCACGACCACATCGCCGCGCAATGCCAGCCGTGCCCCCGAATACAGCCGCAGCGCGGAGGTTCCGAAGACGTATCCGCCGCCGTGGATGAACACCATCACCGGTCGCGGCTCCTTCGCCCGTTCGGCGGGGGCGGAGATATTCAGGGTCAGGCAGTCTTCACTGGTGGCCTGCGGATTACCGGGACCGATCCGGGCGCCGTCGCGCGTCTGCATCGCGGCGTTGCCGTATTCGGTGGCCATCCGCACACCTGACCACGGCGTAACGGGCTGCGGCGCTCGAAAACGCAGATCACCCACCGGGGGCGCGGCATAGGGGATAGAACGCCACTGCAGAATCCGGCGCCGCCGGATACCGCGTACAACGCCGTCGGCGGTCGTGATGTCAAGCATGTCGCGATTTTATCGTTACTGCAGATAACCTTCGACCTGCTTGGCGGTGTTGGCCTGTGCCTGCTCCGGATCCTGCCCCGCGTCCATCCGGGCCCGCCGCTGTCGCAGCAGGTCCCAGCACTGATCCAGCTGTACTTCGAGATCGGCCAGCCGGGCCCGTTCGGCCGGGGACCCCGTTTCGCCGCCACCGGTTCCGGACCGCAGCTCGTGTTCTTGCCGCACCAGGTCTCGAATCCGGACGAGGATGTCCTGATCGGTCATCTGCCCATGGTACGACGTCGCCCGGCTTTCCCCAGGTCAAACGGACTCGGCAGCCTCGGCCAGGCATCCGGCGGCGATGTCGACCGCCGTGCCGAGCACCTCGCGGGGCACGGCCGCGTACCCGATCGCCACCCCGAAGGTGTGCCGGGGCCCGATGTGGTGGCGTGCGAGGCCGTCGAGCCGCACCCCGTACTCGCGAGCGGCGGCGATCGCGGTGGCTTCGGCATCGGCCGAGCCGAGCCGCACCACAACGTGTGATCCGGCGTGGTCGCCGATAACCTCGAGTCCCCGTGCGCGCAATCCGTCGACGGTCAGAGCGCGGCGAACCGGCATGTCCCGGCGCAGTCGGCGCAGGTGGCGGGCCAGGTCGCCACCGCGGGCGAATGCCGCGAAAACCAGCTGACCGGCGGGTGGGGGGCAAGTTCCGGTGGTCTCCCGGTATCGGCGCACCACAGCCGCCACCGCACCGGTGGTGACCATCCATCCCGTGCCGAGAGTTGTCGACAGGGTTTTGGAGGTGGTGCCCAGGTGGATCACCCGGTCCGGCGCCAGGGTGGTCAGTAGCGGCAAAGGTGCGCTGTCATAACGTAATTCGCCGTCATAGTCGTCCTCGATGATCCAGATATCGTGCCGCCGAGCGTATTCGACGAGTTCGACGCGACGATCCGCGGGCATCCGGGCGCCGAGCGGAAACTGATGCGCCGGAGTGCAATACACCGCACGCACACCGGCGGGAATTCGGTCCACGCGCAGGCCGCCATCGTCCACCGGGACGGGGACCACCTCGATTCCGCCGTCGCGCAGGGCGCCGACGGCGCGCAGATATCCGGGATCCTCGATGGCGATGCGATCACCGGGGCGCAGCAGGATGTGGGCCAGTTCGCCGACCGCGGCGCCGGTGCCGCTGGTGGCCAGCACGGCCGTGTCGTGATCGGGTCCGACTCCGCGGTGGCGCAGCAGATGTTCGGTGACCATTGCCAGATATTCCGGTTCCCCAGCGCGCCTCTTATGTGCGGCGGGGGCGCGATCGCCGGCGGCTCGCCAGGCCCGCCGCCACGCCGCGCGATCGATGGTGTGCACACACGGTGCGCCGGGGGCCAGGTCGTAGCGGACGGATTCGCCATCGGAAAGCGCTTGGGCACCAGTGGGTTCGGGACGAGTGGCCGGTGCCGCGGTGAGATAGGTGCCCGATCCGTGCCGACCGGCGATCCACCCCTCCGCATGTAATTGGTCGTAGGTAGCGATCACCACGGTCCGGCTGATGGCCAGTTGCCGGGCCAGCTCGCGGGAGGAGGGCAGCCGGTCTCCGCCGCGCAGCAGCCCGCGTACGGCGGCCGCGCGCAATTGGTCGGCCAGTTGCCTCGACAGCGGAATCGATGCGTCGCGGTCGAGGGTCAGCGGCAGTTCGTCCACGGTACCTCCGCCAAGTGGTATTCCAGAATCGCTCAGGATTGGATATTCAGAGATGCCACTTCAGGGTAGACGCTGATCTCATGAACGCACCGACCTCGACGCCGCTGTCTCCGACCGCGCGCAGCACCGTCGCCCGGCACCGCGCGCGGGCCGCCACCGATCGCGCGGTACTGGAGGAGATTCTCGACGAGGGCCTCATCTGCCATCTCGGTGTCACCATGTACGGTGCGCCGGTCGTGCTGCCGACCGTGTACGCCCGTTGCGGCGATGTCATCTACCTGCACGGATCCACCGGAGCCGGAAATCTTCGTGCGGCCGCGACGGGTGATGTGTGTGTTTCGGTCACGCTGGTCGACGCCCTCGTCTACGCCCGTGCAGCCATGCACTTCACGATGAACTACCGATCCGCGGTCATCCACGGCCGCCCGGTCGAGGTCACCGATCCGGATGAGCGCGGCCGAGCGCTGCGGGCGATCGTCGAGCACTCCGCGCCCGGTGCCTGGGATACGGTCCGGCCGCCCGACAAGAAGGAATTGGCGGCGACCGTGGTGCTGCGACTCGACCTCATCGAGGCATCGGTGAAAACCCGGGCGGGTGGCCCGGCCGACGACCGGGCCGATCTGAACTCCGCGGCCTGGGCCGGACACATTCCGGTCCGGCGCACCTTCGGGTTCCCGGTTCCGTCCGCCGATCTACCTGCGGACGCGGGCATTCCCGACCATGTCGCCGCCCGCGTGTCGTCCGCCCACTGAGCTGGGCGCCCTGGGTGCAGGTGGGTTCGGGCGCCTTCGGCACGGTGGGGTTTGCGCGCCTTCGGCACGGTGGGGTTTGCGCGCCTTCGGCACGGTGGGGTTTGCGCGCCTTCGGCACGGCGAGTTCGGGGCCTTCGGCGGTAGGAGTTCGGGCGCGCCATTCGGTGCGCTCACCACGTCGTGGCCGAAATGCCGAGCGCCGTGAGTCGGGACTCGACCAGGCCGGTCAGTGCCGCAGGGGAAGGGATGCGCGCCGGATCGAGGGCTACCAGGGACAGGGTGTGGTCTCGGCCGACGCGCGCGAAATAGCCCGACAGGCGGGTGCGTGGCAGGTGCGTGGCGGACAGGCCCGGGTGGATCGCTCGCGCGGCTACGCCGGTGCAGCGGTGCGGGCCCAGGTGCGTGAGGGATGTGGGGAGCGCACCGATGTTGGAGCACAGGATATCTCGTTCGCCCGCGCCTCGGGACAGTCGGTGCGCGAGGCGGTCCGGGAGCACCTGGAGTAGTTCGGCGGGCATACCATCGGGCGCTGAAATCCGGTATTCGTAGGCGGCCCGGGCCTTTTCGCGCAATGATGCCGGGGTGTCCGCGGTAGTGACGCAGACCTCGGTCATGGCCATATCGTTGTCGACGCGACGGTCGGCGCGGGTGTCGACGGGCACCGAGGCGCCGATCTCCGGATCGGAAAATCCGCTGTCCCACAGTAATCGGGCCATCAGATACAAGAAAAGGCTGTTGGGTGTGCCGCCCCGTTCGAGAGCCGCGCGTTCCCATTCGGCGGCCGGAAACTGAATGACGGCACCGACGCCGGGGAGATCGGTCGCTCGCCGGGCCGGGCCGGTCGCGGGGGACCGCGGGATTCCAGACCGCAGGGCCCGGGCGGTTCCCGACAACACGGTGGTCCACTGCCGCCGTGCATCGGACCAGTCCGAACCCTGCCGCGGATACTCGCCGACCGGAGCACCGGACAGCGCGTTGTCGACCGCCAATGCCAGTCCCCGCCCGTCCGCTAGGGCATGCGAGCAGGTCAGAGCCACCACGCAACCACCTTCGCGCAGATCTGCCGCCGACAGTCGCCATCCCGATCCGAACTCCGGATCCAGTTCCTCGCCCTGGGCGTCCGCCCAGCTGAGCAGGGTTTCGGTCGGGATGGGTTCGGGGCCGATCCCCAGCGGATGGCTGCGGGAGTTGGCGCGCCAATACGGCCGGGCGCCCGGAACGCGTGATCGCACCACCCGCCGGCCCAGCGGCCCGACCCGCAGCCTGGCGTGGATACCTTCCAGCAGTTCATGATCGACGGTATCGGAGGTGCGCCACAAACCCTGTAGTGCGCTCGGTGTCCCCGATCCGCGATATCCGCGCAGGAATATCTCGTCGACGACGCTGAGCCGGCTCATCTCAGGCCGGTGATCCGTGCCGCCCGGCCCCACCCGCGAAGCGCTGTGCGCCCTCCAGGGCGCCATTGGCCAGACTGTTCAGTCCGTGCCGGAATTCGACTGTCATGGCGGCCGATTCGTCCAGCCCCCACTGCTCGAGCGCGGACATCCGATCCGACCGCAGGCAGGTCTGTGGCAGCGCGGCCAGTTCGGTGGCGAGTTGTTCGGCGGCCGAACGAGATTCACCCGGCGGCACCACCTGGGTGACCAGGCCGATCTGCAATGCCTCGGTGGCGGTCACCGCGCGGCCGGTGAGGATCATATCCATGGCTCGCCCCGCGCCGATGATCCGTGGCAGCCGCACCGTCCCGCCGTCGATCAGCGGCACCCCCCAGCGGCGGCAGAACACACCGAAAGTACTGTCCTGCTCCGCGATTCGCAGATCGCACCACAGTGCCAGCTCCAGCCCGCCCGCCACGGCATATCCCGACACCGCCGCGATCACCGGCTTGGACAGCGTCATCCGGGTGGGCCCCATCGGCCCGTCGCCGTCGGCCTCGGCGCGATTGGAGTTCTCGGTGCCCAGGGATTTCAGGTCCGCACCCGCGCAGAAGGTTCCGCCGGCGCCCCACAACACCGCGACCGCGGCCTCCGGATCGGCGTCGAATTCGCGAAACGCGTCGGCCAGCGCCCGTGCCGTCGGCCCGTCTACCGCGTTGCGGGCGTGCGGGCGGTCCAGCACGACGGTGAAGACCGGACCGTTTCGTTCGATGCGCACTGTCACATGTCGACCCTACGGCTCCAGGCCGGTCCGGGCCAGGGTCCGGACCGGGCGGTGTGGGTGCCGGTGGGATACTGCGATCAGCAGCGCGTGGCGGCGCGCCACCGCCGTCTACGAACAGGAGTGATCATGCCGACCCATGAAGTGTTCAACCAGGTCCCGCCGATCACGCCGTTCGATTTCTCGCAGAACCCGGCGCTACTCGAGGGGCTGCACCGGGAGGGAGCGGGTTGGGCCGAGGCCGAGGTGCGTGACCTGGGCGCACTGGCCGGTAGCGCCCAGGTCCAGGAGTGGGGTCGCCTGGCCAACGAGTACCCCCCGGTGTTGCGTACCCACGATCGCTACGGCCACCGCGTGGACGAGGTGGAATTCCATCCGTACTGGCACTCGCTGATGGATGTGGCGGTGCGCCACGGCCTGCACGGCAGCCCCTGGACCGATGAGCGTGCGGGCGCGCACGCGGCGCGCGCCGCGAAGTTCTACACCTGGGGTGTCGCCGACGCCGGCCATATGTGCCCCATCTCGATGACCTACGCCGCCGTCCCCGCACTGCGGCACAATCCGGAACTGGCCGCCCGCTACGAGCCGCTATTGGCCTCCCGCACATACGATTTCGGGTTGCGTGAGCCCTCGGCCAAGGCCGGCCTGATCGCGGGCATGTCGATGACCGAGAAGCAGGGCGGTTCGGATGTGCGGGCCAACACCACCACGGCCACACCGCAATCCGACGGCACCTACCGAATTGTGGGCCACAAGTGGTTCACCTCGGCGCCCATGTCGGATATGTTCCTGACCCTGGCGCAGGCGCCCGGCGGCCTGTCGTGTTTCCTGCTGCCGCGGGTGCTGCCGGACGGAACCCGTAATCCGCTGCGGCTGCAGCGTCTGAAGGACAAGCTGGGCAACAAGTCCAACGCCTCGTCGGAGATCGAATACGACAATGCCGTGGGCCGGCTGGTCGGCGACGAGGGCGCGGGTGTGAAAACCATCATCGAGATGGTGAATATGACCCGCCTGGACTGTGTGATCGGTTCGGCCACCGGAATGCGCACCGGGGTGGTGTTCGCCGCGCACCATGCCCGGCATCGAGAGGCGTTCGGCGCCAAGCTGATCGACCAGCCCGCCATGCGCAATGTGCTGGCCGATCTGGTGATCGAATCCGATGCCGCGACGACCGTCATGATGCGGCTGGCGGGCGCCACCGATCGCGCCGCCGACGATCCCGCCGAGGCCGCGTTGCGGCGAATCGCGCTGGCGGTCACCAAGTATTGGGTCTGCAAACGCGCACCCGCGCATGCCGCCGAGGCGCTGGAATGTTTCGGCGGTAACGGCTATGTCGAGGAATCCGGAATGCCGCGGCTGTACCGCGAGGCGCCGCTGATGTCGATCTGGGAGGGCTCGGGCAACGTCGCTGCGCTGGATGCCCTGCGTGCCATGGGCCGCCAGCCCGAGACGGTGGAGGCCTATTTCAACGAGGTCTCGCTGGCCCGCGGCGCCAATCATCACCTCGACGACGCCATCGACCGGATCGGCAAAGAACTCACCGACCTCACCGAGATCGAATATCGCGCCCGCCGCGTGGTCGAACTGATGGCGTTGGTGCTGCAGGGTGCGCAACTGGTACGGCACGGCCATGTCGCGGTCGCGGATGCGTTCTGCGCCAGTCGATTCGGTGGTGACTGGGGGATCGCTTTCGGAACCCTCCCGCTCGGGGTGGATACCGAGGCGATCGTGGCGCGCGCCCTGCTCCCGAGCTGACCGGTCCCGAGAGGTCAGGGTGCCGCGGCCAGGGCCAGGCCGATCAGCGTGATCACCTTCAGGACCTCGGTGCCGATATACCAGTAGTGAGCGGTCGAGCGCGGCCCGTCCTCGCCGGCCAGCACCCGGTTCGAGCGGCGGGTCAAGGGCGGCCGGATCGCCACCAGCTGCACCGCGAGCAACACGATCGCGGCGATCAGCCAACCCCAAGTGCCCACGCCCGGATCGGCGACCGCTGCGGCGATCAGAAGTAGTGCCGCCCACACACATTCGCAAATATTGAGCCCGCGAAAGACGATGCGACCGATCCCCAGCCCGAGCGCGAGCGTCACCCCCGGAGCGCGGAATTTCAGCGGTGCCTCCAAGAAGGAGATGGCCAGCACCATTCCGAGCCACAGCATCGGAAGGAACCACAGCAGATGATGCGCCACGGAGGTCATAGTCGCACGTTACAACGCTACCGCCGACTCATACTCACATCTCGGGCATGAGATCAATTACCCATCCGGCAGAAGTATCAGCGATGGCCGCGGTACCAGCGGATCAGCGCATCGGTCGACGAGTCCGATTGCTCGGCCGGTTCCTCGGCGGCCGTGAGAAGTGGCTCCAGCGCCAGCGCCTGCTGCTTACCCAGCTCCACACCCCACTGGTCGAAAGAGTCGATGCCCCAGATCGTGCCCTCGACGAAGACCTGGTGTTCGTAGAGGGCGATCAGCTGCCCGACCACCGACGGCGTCAGTCGCGGCGCGAGAATTGTGGTCGACGGGCGGTTGCCCGGCATGACCCGATGCGGTACACGTGCCGGATCGAATCCTTCGGAGCCGCCCTCCTCGGCTTCGATCTCCGCGGCCGTGCGGCCGAAGGCCAGCACCTTGGTCTGCGCGAAAAGGTTGCTCATCAGGATGTCGTGCATACTGCCGGATCCGTCGCGGGTGGCCAGATCGTCGGTGGCGCGGGCGAATCCGATGAAATCAGCCGGTACCAGCCGGGTACCCTGATGCAGCAGTTGATAGAAGGCGTGCTGGCCGTTGGTACCCGGTTCGCCCCAGAAGATCTCACCGGTCGAGGTGGTCACCGGACTGCCGTCCGCGCGTACCGATTTGCCGTTGGATTCCATGGTCAGCTGCTGCAGATAGGCCGGGAAGCGGGCCAGATCGTTGGCGTACGGCAGCACCGCCCGGGATTGGGCGCCGAAGAAATTCGAGTACCACACCCCGAGCAGACCCAGCAGGATCGGTGCGTTCGCCGCCGCGGGCGCGGTGGCGAAATGCTGGTCCACGGTGTGCATTCCGGCCAGGAACTCCGCGAAACGTTCCCGCCCGATCACCGCCATCACCGACAGCCCGATCGCGGAGTCGACCGAATAGCGGCCACCGACCCAGTCCCAGAACCCGAACATGTTCTCGGTATCGATGCCGAATTCGCGAACCCGTTGTGCGTGCGTCGAGACCGCCACGAAATGGTCGGCGACAGCGTGCTCGCCGAGTGCCCGTACCAGCCAGCGCCGGGCCGCGGTGGCGTTGGTCAGCGTCTCCAGTGTCGAAAATGTCTTGGACGCAACGATGAACAGGGTGGTCGCCGGATTGAGTCCGGTCAATTCCGCGGTCAGATCGGCCGGATCTATATTGGAGACGAAACGGGCGTCGATCCCGGCGTCGGCGTAGTGGCGCAGCGCCCGATACAGCATCGCCGGACCCAGATCGGAACCGCCGATACCGATATTCACCACCGTCGTAATGCGCTCGCCGGTGGCTCCGGTCCACTTTCCCGAGCGCAACGAATCGGTGAAATCGCCCATCCGGCGCAGAGTTTCGTGGACGTCGCGCGCGGCATCGGATCCGTCGATCGACATCGAGGCATCCGCCGGGAGTCGCAGGGCGATGTGGCCCACCGCGCGATCCTCCGAGGTGTTGATATGCGCGCCGGCGAACATCGCGTCGCGGCGGCCCTCGACATCGGCCGCGGTCGCCAAATCCACGAGCAGGCCGAGGGTTTCGCGGGTGACGCGGTGTTTGCTGTAGTCGATGTGCAGATCGCCGACCGTGACCGTCAGTTCGCGTCCGCGTGCGGGATCCTCGGCGAAGAGTTCCCGCAGATGACGATCGGCCATCGCGTCGTGGTGATCCCGCAGTGTCCGCCAGGCCGCTGTCGCGGTGATGTCGCTGCTCACGATGGTGAGCCTACCGGCCGAATTCCGAACTCGCCGGTAGCGGGCAGCCCGCGCTGCCGGGGCTGAACCGGCGGGGTGAACACCGGCCGAAGTCCATCGCAACACCGGCGCCGGACACATACCCTGGCTCTATGGCGTCGCATACCGAATTACTGGAATCCGTCCCCACACAGCTTTGGATCGGCGGGCCGGTGGATGCCACCGGTGGCGCCACCTTCCCCGTCGAGAACCCGGCCACCGGGGAACCGATCGCCCGGGTCGCCGATGCGAGTCCCGAGGACGCGGTCCGCGCGTTGGACGCGGCCTCGGCGGCGCAGGCGGGCTGGGCGGGGACCCCGGCCCGCGAACGCGGCGAGATCCTGCGCGCGGTCTACGAGAAGATCATCGAGCGCACCGAGGACTTCGCCCTGCTGATGACCCTGGAAATGGGTAAGGCGCTGCCGGAGAGCCGCAACGAGGTCCGCTACGGCGCCGAATTCTTCCGCTGGTTCTCCGAGGAGGCGGTCCGCATCCATGGCCGCTATCAGACCGCTCCCACCGGAACCGGCCGCATAGTGGTCCACAAACAGCCGGTCGGGCCGTGTCTGGCCATCACCCCGTGGAACTTCCCGCTCGCGATGGGCACCCGCAAGATCGGTCCCGCGCTGGCCGCCGGCTGCACCATCATCGTCAAACCGGCCTCGGCCACCCCGCTGACCATGCTGCTGCTGGCCCAGCTGTGCGCGGAGGCCGGACTGCCCGAGGGCGTGCTCTCGGTGATCACCTCGAGTCGTTCCGGTGCGGTCACCGAACCCCTGCTGACCGATTCCCGCCTGCGCAAACTCACCTTCACCGGATCCACCGGGGTCGGACAGAAGTTGATCGAGAAGGCCGCCCACGGTCTGCTGCGGACCTCGATGGAATTGGGCGGCAACGCCCCGTTCGTGGTCTTCGAGGACGCCGATATCGACGCCGCGGTCGCCGGCGCCATGCTGGCGAAGATGCGCAACGGAGGTGAGGCGTGCACCGCGGCCAACCGCCTGCACGTCCACAACGCGGTGCGCGCGGAATTCACCGACAAATTCGTCGCGGCCATGCGCGAGGTGACGCTCGGCCCCGGCGACGATCCGGCGACCACCCTCGGTCCGCTGATCAACCAGGAACAACTCGACACTGTCAGCGCACTCGTCGAGGACGCGGTCGCCGCCGGCGCCGAGGTCCGGACCGGCGGTAAGGCCCCGGGCGGACCCGGTTACTACTATCCGCCCACCGTGCTGTGCGAGGTGCCCGCCGCGGCCCGGATCCTGTCCGAGGAGGTGTTCGGCCCGGTCGCCCCGATCGTCGGATTCGATACCGAGGAGGAGGGGATCGCCGCCGCCAACAACACCGAATATGGTTTGGTCGCTTACGTTTTCACGCGCGATCTGGATCGAGCGCTGCGTGTCGCGGAGGGCATCGAGAGTGGAATGGTCGGTGTCAACCGCGGCGTGATCTCGGACCCCGCCGCGCCGTTCGGCGGTGTCAAGGCTTCCGGATTCGGCCGCGAGGGCGGGTTCGAGGGGATCGAGGAGTATCTGTCGACAAAGTACATCGCCCTGCAGTGAGCGCCGCAGCCACGACCGCCCCGGCGATCACACCGGGGCGGTCGTTCGATCTGCGGGGTCAGTGTCCGAGTCGGCCGCGCCCCAGACGCAGGAGCAGCATGGCCAGGGTATGGCCCTCCTGGCCGAGTTCGCTGAAGCGCTCGAGCACCTTCATCTCACGCGAGTGGACGAGCTTGGGGCCACCGTTGGCCATCCGGGTACGGCCGATGATCCGAGAAACCTCGGTCCGGCGCTTGATCGCCGCGAGAATCTCCGCGTCGAGCCGGTCGATCTCCTTGCGGAGCGTGTCGATCTCCGCCTCACTGTTCGGCAGTGCGGTCTCGGCATCGGTCTGCGACGCGCCGGCCGGAACCTCACCCGAGGACCGGTCGATCGACTCTGTTGAGCTGCTCATTTACTTTCTCCTCGTGTCAGAACGTCGATCGGGACACAGCCCCGCTCTGTTACCGATCGGTCCTTACACCGTGAAACAGGCCAGGTCGGCCTCTCTGTTCCCCCTTCTCTGGGCGCTCGGTGCGCAAACGGCGACCATGATCACTTTCGATCGCCGGAACAGCAGGGCCGAGCACGCTGGTCACCTGGCCAGTGTGCCATCCGACCGGGGTACGGCAAAGTTCTCCCACAGTTTTCCGGGCCGGGACATGCTCGCGATCCGGCCCGGCTAGTACGTGTCGGTGTCCGCCGGTAGCGTGGATGGACGATGGAGACAACGGTGGGTGCGACAACCAGAACGGTGACAACCAGAACACCGACGGGATCGGCGGAAAGACTGCTCGAGGGGCTCAACCCGCCGCAGCGGGCCGCGGTCGTGCACACCGGCTCACCGCTGTTGATCGTGGCCGGCGCCGGTTCCGGCAAGACCGCTGTACTGACCCGCCGCATCGCCTATCTGCTGGCCGAACGCGGGGTCCGGCCGGGAGAGGTCCTGGCCATCACCTTCACCAACAAGGCCGCCGCGGAGATGCGCGAACGGGTCATCGACCTGGTCGGCGCACGGGCGGCGACGATGTGGGTTTCGACCTTCCACTCCGCCTGTGTCCGAATTCTGCGCATGCAGTCCGCACTGCTTCCGGGAGCGCTGAATTCGAATTTCTCCATTTACGATTCCGATGACTCGCGCCGCCTGCTGGCGATGATCGTGCGCGACCACAACCTGGACCCGAAGAAATACTCGACACGCCTGCTCGCCACCGCGATCTCCAATCTCAAGAACGAGCTCATCGACCCCGAAACCGCCACGGCCGACGCCGAATCCGACGAAACCGAACTGCCCGGAATCGTCGCCCGCGTCTACACTGACTATCAGCAGCGGCTGCGCGCGGCCAACGCCTTCGACTTCGATGACCTGATCGGTGAGACGGTGTCGCTGCTGCAGCGACATCCCCAGGTGGCCGAGTATTATCGGCGCCGGTTCCGGCACATTCTCGTCGATGAATATCAGGACACCAATCACGCTCAATACGTGCTGGTTCGGGAGCTGGCCGGTCATCATGAGCGGTCGGTGGCCGACGAATTCGACGATGCCGAGGCCGGTGCCGCGGCGGCCGATCCCGAGTACACCCCCGACCACCCGGTGATCACCCCGGGGGAATTGTGTGTGGTCGGTGACGCCGATCAATCCATCTACGCCTTCCGCGGCGCGACGATCCGCAATATCGAGGAGTTCGAGCGGGATTTCCCGGATGCGGAAACGATTCTGCTGGAACAGAATTACCGCTCCACCCAGCACATTCTGACCGCCGCGAACGCGGTGATCGCCCGCAA
>JAFMQT010000697.1 GCA_017354515.1 Nocardia sp.
GACTATGCACTTCCAGATCTTTGCACTTCCGAACTGCTTTCCGGGTGCTTGAACGAAGTTACACCACGGCTCGCCGGGGACCAAATCGCCTGGCGAAAACCCTTGTGGAACATATGTTCGAACACGTAGACTCGAACGCATGTTCGACAGCGGAGAGCTTCAGACGATGAGCGACGAGGGGCTGGTCGATGCATTACGGCGGGCACACGGAGCGGCGGCATTCGCACAGGCGGCAGAGGTGCGGGCGGTGCGCGAGTTGTATCGGCGGCACCGCGCCGACAATGCCACGCCTGGTCCCGGCGGGGTTCGTGCCGGTGCGTTCACTGCGGCGGAGGTCTCGATGGCGATACAGATATCCGAGCAGGTCGCGGCGATACTGATCGATATCGGGCTGGCTCTGGACACCCTGCCGCGCACCCGATCGGCCTTCGAGTCCGGCCGGGTGGATCTGTCCCGGGTGCAGGTCATCGTCGACACTGTGCGCGGCGTACCGAAGGATCTGCTCGCCGATCTGGAGGGGCCGCTGGTCGAGACGGCTGCCCGCACCACCCCGGCCCGGCTGCGCCAAACGGCGCGACGCTGGCTCCTTCGGCTGGACGGCACGGGCGAACAGCGCCGCCGGGAGCAGCGTGAGGACTGCCGCGATATTCGGCTCACCGCCGTCCAGGACGGCACCGCGGTCGTCGCGGGACTGCTTCCGGCCGCCGGGGCCGAGACGCTCGTGATGCGTCTGCGGGAGATGGCACAGCAGATCTGCGACTGCGATCCGCGCACCATGCCGCAGCGACGCGCCGATGCGCTGGTGGCGCTGGCCGATGGTTCCGGGCGGCTGCGCTGCGGTTGTGGTCGCGGAAACCGTTGTGAGACAGCCGAACCCGATATCACTCCGCCGCGGCGCCCGCTGATCCGGGTGGGTGTCAGCGCGCGCACCCTCGCCGCCGAGGCCGATGAGCCCGGATATCTCGCGGGCTATGGCCCCATCGATGCGGAATTGGTACGCCGGCTCAGCGAGCGCGCCTACCGGATCATCGTCACCGAGCCGTGGGCACTGCTGTCCGATCCGCCGCCGAACGCACCGGATCGGGTTCGCAGAGAGGCTGGGGTGTGCGGATTTCCGGGATGTGTGATGCCGGCAACGACCACCCTGCTGACCATACGCGACGAACCGCTCCCCCGACCCGGCTGCGAGTTCGTCCCGCACGCCAAACCCGTCTATCACCCCGCGCCACGCATCTTCGGCGCACCCGATGAACCCGCGCGTGACGCCGATCAACGCTCCGCACCGGAACCGAATCCACCCGGTGCGCAACCGGTTACGCTGTGCACCCATCATCGTCGGCTGGCGTCGCTGACCGCGCGCTCCAAGACCAAGTGGCAGGTGCGCCATCTGGATCCGGACCGGCTGCGCTGGGTCAGCCCGACCGGCGATGTCCACACCGCCACCGACGAATCGGCCTTCCACCTGTTCCCCGAACGCGATCGCGAAAGCCCCGGGCCGGCCGCACCGATTCCGACATCGATCGCGACGGCCCCGGTCACCGCTGTGGACGCGGCCTACCCGGTCGCCGACCACCCGCTGGTTCATCGGCGCTTGGCCGAAGGCACCCCCGAGGATTGCTCACCCGCCGACGACGACCGCCCGCACCATTGACCGACCACTGACTCAGGACTCGGAGGACACCACGAACGACATGACACTC